>JAPORZ010000225.1 GCA_026709915.1 Gammaproteobacteria bacterium | reverse complement strand
AAAATGGCAGCATGTCCTTATGCTGCACGGGCGCCTCTAATTTTTAGAGGCGCCCACATAACTGAAAGAGATAAAAATACAATGTCTGCAAAACACGATACGTCCATAACATGGGCAGCGCTGAAAATCGCCATACTTGGCGGCGATGACCGTGAGCAGGAAATTGCGCGCTTAGCGGCGGCCACCGGCGCCACCGTAACGGCTTATGGTTTCCCCTGGCCTGCATGCGGGGTAACCGGGGCAACCTTGGCAACGACGGCAACAGATTGTTTGCGCAATGCTGATTTTTGCCTCATGCCCATACCGGGCATCGCTATGGACGGCAGTATTTTTGCCAATGAAAAAATAATCCCTCGGGAGGACCTGCTGTCGGTCATGGCGGACCGCGCCCATATCATTCTGGGAAAAGCAGATGCAGGGCTGACCCAGGCGGCGCAGGGGCTTGGCATTGGTATTCATGAATACGAACACGACCAGGAGCTCATGCTGTTACGCGCCCCGGCCATTGTCGAGGCAGCTCTTAAGATCATCATCGAAAACACCGCCATCACCATCCACAAGGCAAACATCTGCGTGGTGGGGCAGGGTAATATCGGCTCGGTATTGACACACACCCTGGTTGCCTTAGGCGCCCGCGTCACGGTTGCGGCGCGCAACCCGGTACAACGCGCGGCGGCTTATACGCTGGGGGCCGAAGGGTTGCCGTTAGACCGATTGGGCGCCGCGGCATCGGGTTTTGACATGATCCTGTCAACCGTGCCCGCCCCCATCGTGACCCGGCAAATTATTGATGAATTACCGGCAATGGCCCTGGTCATGGATTTATCGGCGCCACCGGGGGGCGTTGACCTGGATTATGCAGAAAGCACCGGCCGCAAGGCGATCTGGGCGCGGGCGCTGGGGCGCCGGGCGCCGATCACGGTGGGCGGCAGTCAATGGAAGGGCATTCGTAAGATCATCGGTAAGGTACTGGAGGCACAACGGCAATGAAAGCTGATCTGGCTATTCGCAATGCCCGGGTGGTCGATCACACCGGTGAATTCTTCGGTGGCATCGCGGTCAAGGATGGCAAGATACTCATGACCGGGGTCAATGACGCCTTGCCGCAGGCACGGCGCCTGATCGATGCCGAGGGCCGCTGCCTGTTGCCGGGCGTGATAGATACCCATTGCCACCTGGGGGTGGCGTATCCTTATGACGAGGACATGCGCACCGAGACCGCGCAGGCGGCGCGCGGCGGTATTTCCACCATTTTTTTGTACATCCGTAACAAAAAGGAATCCTACCTGCCGTTTTACGATGAGCGGCGCAGTATCGGTGAGGAAAATGTCTGCATCGACTTCGGGTTTCATTTCGGCATACAGCGCGAAGAACACATCCATGAAATTCCGCGTATCGTCGAATACACCGGGGTACAGTCTTTCAAGCTCTATTTCGGCTACGAGCCGGATAACCCCATCGGTATCGTACCGGCCAATGACGGCTGGGTCTATGCCACCATGTTGCAGGTGGCCAAGCTGCCCAAAGGCGTGGTTTCGGTGCATTGTGAAAATACCGCCATTGCCGGGTGGGTGAAGAAAGACATGGTGGCGTCCGGACGCCAGGATTTGGGCGCCTATACCGAATCGCGCCCGGCCTTCTGTGAAGTGGAGACTATCAAACGCATGATCTTCCTGGCCGAACGCACCGGTTGTTCCCTGCAACTGGTGCATACCTCGGTGGGCGCTGGCCCGGATCTGGCGCTGGCGGCGCGGGCCAGAGGGGTGGACGTGACCGTGGAAACCTGCCCGCATTACCTGACCCGCACCTGCTACGACGAAGACCTGGATATGACGGCCAAGATTTCGCCGCCGCTGCGCGACGCGGAACAGAAGGAATGGTTGTGGCGCGGGATGTTGGCGGACCGGGTCAATTCCATCGGCAGCGATCACGTGCCGTTTTTGCCCAAGAAAGGCGAAGACCTGTGGACCGAGTTCCCCGGCGTGGTCAGTTTCCCCTGGGAGTTGCCGTTGCTCATCACCCACGGTGTGATACGGCGCGGGCTCACCCTGCAGCAACTGGTGCGGGTCAATGCCTACGGCCCGGCAAAACGTTTCGGGTTCTACCCGCGCAAAGGCTCACTGGAACCGGGCTCGGATGCCGATCTGGTACTGGTGGATCTGGATGAGGAACGCGAGGTCACCCACGACGGCCACGGCACCTGCATCTATGAAGGGATGAAGCTGCAAGGCTGGCCGGTTATGACGGTCTCCAACGGCCGCGTTGTCTATGAAAACGGGGCAGTGGATGCAGACCAGTACGGACGCGGCAGCTGCATCACGCGCCCCGGATGCTGACAGTGACCGCCGTCGATAATCCTGTCAGCACGTTGGAAAATGGCAGTACCGTGCTGCGCAATGTCGCTTTTGCCGGTTCCGAACAAGCGCTGGAGATAACCATCGCCGACGGCGTTATAGCGGGCATAAAGGAACTCTCAGCGCCGGTTGCCTGGGTGTGCCTGCCACCCCTGGTGGACAAGCATGTCCATGCCAACCGGGCCTTCACGCGGGCGGAACAAAAACCTGCCTCGTTTGCACACGCCGTTGCTCAGGCGCTGGAATTGCTGCGGCACTTTACTGTTGAACAATACTGCGTCCAGGCCCGCAAGCTGTTTCAGCGCGCCTATTCCCACGGCACCATCGGCATCAGGACGCATGCCGATATTGATCCTCAGACCCGCTTCAGAGCAGTGCAGGGCACCCTCGATGCAAAAGCAACCATGGCCGCAGCCATGGACATAGAGGTGGTTGCCTTTGCCTCATCGCGGCTTGACCCCGCCGGGAGTGATGGCAAATCAATGCTGCGGGAAGCCCTGGCGCGCGGCGCCGCGCTGATCGGCGCGGCGCCGTCGCTCTACCCGGAACCACGGCGGGCAATTGACGCCGTTATCGAGCTGGCTGTCGAGCAGGACGCAGCCATTGACCTGCACCAGGACGAACACCTGGTTGCCGAACACGCCTCCGTCGAGTATCTGGCCGATGCCACCAGCGCCAACGGCCGCCAGGGGCGCGTGACCCTGAGCCACGGTTGCGTCCTGTCGGTACTCGAGACCAGGGCGCGCAACCGGATACTGGAGAAACTGGCGCAGGCCCGCATTGAAGTGGTGGCGCTACCCACCACCAACCTGTACCTGCAAGACCGCCGGCAGGGCACACCGGTACGACGCGGCCTGACCTGCCTGCACGAGCTGCTCGCTGCCGGCGTTGCCGTACGCATTGCCAGCGATAACGTTTGCGATGTATTTTACCCTTATGGCGACGCAGACTTGCTGGATACCGGCTATATCGCCATGCTGGCGGCGCAACTCGATGCAACCGACGCTCTGGTCAAGGCCTTGTGCGACGGCAAGGTGGCGCCGGCCGTGAACGACCGCGCCGATATGGTGCTGGTAAAGGGGCAGAGTTTTGACGACATCCTGTCAAGGCGACCCGATGAACGCATTATCATCCGACAAGGGCAGCCATGCCATGCACACCACTAAATTGTGATCACAAACTGCGGTCATCCATTATAATTCTGCAAGCCCTCGGAAAAATATACCCCAACGGTCAAGAGAGTAACGGTAACAGCTATGCGTAATGAAATAGTAAAAAAACTGACGGCAACCATGCAGGCAGCCGGCCTGGACGGTTTGGTTTGCCTGTCGCCGGAAAATTTTGCTTACGTATCCGGTTTTGTCGTCCCGTCCCAGCCGCTGATGCGCTGGCGCCATGCGGCTGTGGTGGTCACGGCCGACGGCAGGTGCGCCTATCTGGCGGTGGATATGGAAGAAACCACGGTAACCAGCCGGGTTGACGGCGCCGAGGTCAGGGTATGGGGGGAATTTACCGATCAACCCATGCAAGTGCTTGCACAGTTGTTGCGTGATCTGGGCCTGGAGGGCGCCAAGGTCGGCACGGAGTTGAATTACCTGTTTGCCAATGACTACGCGGCCTTGTGTCAGGCTTCACCCGGCACCCGTTTTGTGGCAGCCGATGCCACCCTGGACCGGTTGCGCCAGCTCAAAACCCCGGACGAAATAGAACTGTTGCGACGCCTGGCCCGAATCGCCGATGAATCGATCTGCGAGACCTTATGCGAAGTGCGCGTCGGCGCTACTGAAATGGATATCGCCGCGGGGCTGACCCGGCGCCTCTACACCCTGGGAGCAGAAGACTTCAAACTGATGATAGTGGCCACCGGCCCCAGAAGCGTCTATCCGAATGTCGGGCCTTCCCTGCGCCGATTGGAGCCGGGCGATATTTGCCGGGTGGAGATATTTTCAGTCATCAACGGCTACCACGCCGGCGTGTGCCGGACCGCCTGTGTACGCTCGGCGCCGCCACACGCAGAAACAATCTGGAACAATCTGGTGGCGTGCAAATACCTGGTGCTGGACATGATCAAGCCCGGCGCCAGTTCCAAAAAAATCTATGAGGCATTCATTGGCCAACTGGCAAAACTGGACTTGCCGCCGATACAATTCATCGGCCACGGCATCGGCCTGCATTTGCACGAGGAGCCTTATCTGGGCATGTATTCCGACGTGCCGTTGGAGGCCGGTATGGTGTTGGGCATAGAGCCGTTGGTCTATGACACCGGCCATGGCTTCGGCATGCAAAACAAGGACATTGTGCTGGTGACCGACACCGGCGCCGAACTGTTATCCGACTACACCGATACGGATCGGCTGCTCGCCGTTCAATGAAAACGCTTATCGAACATCTTGACTTCATCCTCACGGTGGACAAGGACGACCGCGTAATACGTGACGCTGCCATCGTTATTGAGGATGACAGGATTATCGACCTGGGCACGACCTCCGAGGTTGCGCAAAGGCATACCCGGGAAGGCTTTGACCAGATTCGGGATGGAACCCTGAATGGGCTCTGTCCGGGTTTTATTGATGCCCATGTGCACCTGTCGGAAACCCTGTCGCGGGCGGTATTTCCGGACAACCTCAATACCCGCGCCTGGGTGTTCCACTGGGCGAAACCGTTTTACGCCCATATCAGCGCCGAGGATGAATACTGGGGCGCGCTGTTGGGCATTACCGAGATGTTGCGCGGCGGCACCACCTGTTTTTTGGACATGGGTTCACAATACGACCCGGGCATTACCGTGAAAGCCATGGAACAGACGGGCATACGCGGGATTACCGGCCGTCACGCTGCCGACAATCCGCCGGATGTCAGGCCCCGGGGCTGGACCGACAGCATGGTCAAGCACCATTTCTTTGCCGACGCCCAAACCGCGCTGCGGGAACTTCAGCGCTGTGTGGAAACCCACCACGGCGCCTTGGATGGCCGCGTGCGTTGCTGGGTGAATATCGAAGGCAAAGAGCCATGCACGCTGGCGTTGCATGTAGGCGCTCGGGAACTGGCCGAACGGCTGGGGGTGGGCACCACTTACCACTTAGCGACCAGCATCGAAGAAGCCGGGGTTTGTGAAAACAAATACGGGGTCTGGCCGATTACCCGCATCGAGCAGGCCGGCGGGCTGGGCGGCAACCTGGTCATTGCCCATGGCGCGGCCGTGGCTGAGGAGGAGGTGGAGCTACTGGCCGGTTACGACACGAAAGTGGCATTTTGTCCTTCTTCTTCTTTCAAGTTGGGCAAGGGCGCGACCGCAATCGGCAAATATCCGGAACTGATCAACGCCGGCGTGACGGTTGCCCTGGGCACCGATGGTGTCTCCGCAGCCGGGAATATGAACCTGATGCGCCAGATGTTCCTGTGCGCGGGCATGTTCAAGGATGCGCGTCTGCAAGCGGATGTGGTAACGGTGCGCCAGGCCTTGCGCGCGGCCACGATTGAAGGCGCTAAGGCGTTGCTGTGGGACGATGAAATCGGGTCTCTGGAAATCGGCAAAAAGGCTGACTTCATTCTGTTCGACCTGGATCATGTTGAATGGACGCCGTTTCACGACCCCTTGCAAGCGCTGGTGTTTTCCGCCTCCACGGCCAGCATCAGGGAAACCTGGGTGGACGGTAACGCCTTGTACCGCGACGGCAGGGTTACCGGCGTTGATGAGCGGGAAATAAAATGCAAGGCGCGGGAACTCGCCGCCGCCGCCGTCATCCGCGCCGGCCTTGCAGATGAAAACGTGCCGACAACCACGACGTTGTATGACGCCGGGAATTGATTAGGAGGGTTAAATATGCCTGTAGTAACCGTACAAATGTGGAAAGGTCGCAGTGTCGATCAAAAACGAAAACTGGCCAAGGCGATTACTGACGCCATGGTCGAACACGCAGCGGCCAAGCCCGAGTGCCTGCATGTTATCATTCAGGACTACGAACCGCAGGACTGGGCGCGTGGTGGGGTACTGGCCACAGACATGAAGGGCCACCGATCATGACCACCGACCTGTTGAATCTGCTGGATCTGAAAAAATCTGCGCTTATCGTCATCGACTTGCAGAATGCATTTTGCCACCAGGACGGCACGCTGGGTAAGTCCGGCCTGGATACCGAGCGTCTGGGCAGCGTTATCAAACCGCTGCGCACCGTTATTGAACGCGGTCATGCGGTGGGTATGCCGGTGTTATGGACGGTGCAGGAACACTTTGCCACCGACTCCCGACGGGCGCGCAAGCGTCTTCCTTCACATACGTCCAAACGCAAGGGCGTGTCGGCCCTGGCCGGCAGCTGGGACGCGCAGATCGTGGACGAACTGCAAGACCTGGTGACCGACCCGACGTACGTGATCCGGAAACACCGCTTTGGCGGCTTTTATGAAACGCGCCTGCAACTGGTGCTGGAACAACTGGGTGTCGAGGCCCTGTTCATTACCGGATTAACGGCTAACGCCTGTGTTGAAACCACGATGCGCGAGGCCTACTTGCGTGATTTCGACGTGGTTGCGGTGGAAGACTGTATCTCCGGTGTCAATCCGGCCTGGGAACAGAGCGCCCGGGAAGTATGGCGCCAGTACCTGGGGGTGACCTGTCAGTCAGCGGACTTCCTGGCATGGGTGGACCGGCAACTGCAACCGAAGCCCGTGTATGTGCATCATCTGCTGCTGATGGTGAGCGACCTGGAAAGATCCATGGATTTCTACTTAAATACCCTGGGCTTCACCCGGCGCGTCGATGCCAAGCCACTGCCTGACGGCCGTCCGTTCATTGCCACCATGGAAGGGCTGGGACTGACCGCCGGCGGCCCCGGCGACATGAAGCAGCTGGACCATCTGGCGTTTGAAGTCCGCAACGTCGAGGCCCTGTATGAAAAGCTCAAGCAAACCGGCGCAGAGTTTCCCAGAGGGGAACTCGGCCCCGGCCCCTATGGCAAGGCCATCTACGTGCTGGACCCGGACGGCAACGAGCTGGAGTTGTTTGAAAGATAATTCAACCCATGGTCTTTGCCAGGGCGAAAATTTCCTCGGCATCGAACACCTGGTCGTTGCTCTCAAACAGCCTGGCGATGCAAGCCCGGTGCAGGGCCAGTTTCAGGGTGCCGAAGCCGATGGCGCCCCAGCAGGTCTTGCCGCTACGCACCTCGCCGCGGTCCATCATGTCCACGCCTGCTATTCCCAGCGGCGGGGTGGCGTTGGCATCGGCCAGCATTTCAATAGACGGGTTGTTTTCCCAGGCTTCCCGAGCCAGCAACTGCACGCCGGCGGCGCCGGTGGCAATCACAATCTGCGCGTCTGCCACGGCATCGGCGCGATCTTCATCAGTGGCAGTGCCCAGGGCGGTAACGTCAACGCCGAAACGGTCCTTGATGGCCGTGCAGGCGGCATCGGCGCGGGCCTGACCACGCGAACATAACACCACCTCGGCGCCTTCCCGGGTCAGCATTACCGCGGCGCGCTGGCCGACCGGGCCGGTGCCGCCCAGGATCACCACCTTCTTGCCGGTAACCCCGCCGCTGCCCAGCAGCTTGGCGGCTGCGGCGGCGGCCGTGGTGTTGCTGCCGTTACTGTCGAGCATGACGGAGACGCGAAAATTGGCAAAGAACACCTGTTGCACTGCGTCCAGCAGTTGCTCCCCGGCCACCATGTCACTGCCGCCGATGAACAAGGCGGTGTTTTTCTTCTCCTTGGGGCTGCGGGTGAAGATGGCGCCGTCCACCAGTGCGCGCACATTGTCCGGGGTGCAACCGCCATGCCCTATCACGTGGTCGGCGCCACCGTCATAGCCGACTACGGTATCGAAGACTGCGGCGTGGGGGTCGGTGTCCAGTTGAAACAGAAGTTTTTTCATGTTGCTTCCTCGTTGTGCTTGGTTACAAGACGATAATGCCGAAGCCAGATGGACCCCGGTGAGGTGGTAAATCCCTGATTATGAGCAGGTTGGCGAGCGAGAGGTGGATCTACCCGATTTCGTCTGCAACATCGGCGCTAAATCCATTATACTTTGCGCCTCATGCTATAACAGACATTCTTAAAAATCCAGAAAAAACTGTGATGGGGCGCCAGATGTTTACCGAACAGCAACTTCAAACATTTCTCGACCAGCTTGCCTCCAGGTCATCCACGCCCGGCGGCGGTAGCGCGGCTGCGATCATGGGCGCCATGGGCGCGGCCCTGCTCAGCATGGTGGCCAATCTCACTGCCGGCAAGAAAAACTACGCACACGTTGACGCACAGATGCGGGAATTCCTGGTGCGTTCAGAAGCGCTGCGCGCCGAGGTCACCGGCATGGTTCAGGCCGATGTTGAGGTGTTCGACCGGGTCATGGCCGCGTACGGTATGAGCAAGGAAACCGAGGCCGCACAGGCGACACGGTCGGCGGCCATACAGGCGGCGCTGAAAGAAGCGACTGACGTGCCGCTGGCCTGTGCGCAACTGTGCGCGGATATCATCGAGTTATGCCGCCCGGTGGCCGAGCAGGGCAACCTCAACGTCATCAGCGACGCCGGCGTCGCAGTGCTCGCCGCCCACGCCGCGCTACGCAGCGCCGCCCTGAACGTTTATATCAACATCGGCGGCATTAAAGACGAGACATTTGTCAATGACCGCCGCAGCAAGCTGGAGTTCGTGCTGGCCGGCGCCGGCACAGCTACAGAACTCGTGTATGAACTGGTGAAAAGTAAACTTTAAGCCACCTCAAAAATTAGATGTGGTCGCGCAGTACAGGGATATACTGCGGTTTTTAAGGGAATTATCAAGGAAAGCAGGTCTTGAAAAGGGGATACAACGGGATATATCATAGGGCCACCTCTAAAAATTAGAGGTGGCCGTGCAGCATTATGGATATGCTGCCATTTTTAAGCACGTAAGTGCTTGAAAACGATCACTTACGATCAACTAACGGCCTGATACATCACACACAGGTAGGAGAAACGATGATGAGGAAAGACACTGACCTGGCGGTCAAGGCCTTGTTATCCATGCGGGTAGGCCGCAAGCGGGAAAAGGACATACCGTATCCGACGCAAGAGGATCTGGAGCGTACTTTCAAGATGAATTTCAAGTCAGATGGAGGCCCGGTTATCCGGGAAGTCAAGTGAGTCCGCCGCCGTTAGCGTCGCTTAATCGGAACCTGCACACGGCAAAAAACAAAAAGGATGATGAGTTTTATACTCAACTGACCGACATTGCGAACGAATTGCAGTATTACGAACCTCACTTTGAGGGAGGGACCGTATATTGCAATTGCGACGATCCGACAGTGTCCAATTTTGTTCAATATTTTGCCCAAAACTTTCATCGCTTGAAGTTGAAGCGGTTGATTGGCTCTTGTTACAAGAGCAAGGAAAGGGACATGTTCAGCAGGCATGATTCCAAAACGGCAATCTGGTATGAATACAACGGGGAGAAAAAGGGAAATGCCCCTTCTTTTGAGGGCGGGCTGTGCCAGGCAAAGCCGTTACAAGGCGATGGGGATTTTCGGAGTGCGGAGTGTCTTGACCTTTTGCGGCAAGCAGATTTTGTAGTAACCAATCCGCCTTTCTCCGAATTTCGGGAATATGTAAAACAACTTATAAATCATGGAAAAAAGTTTCTGATTATTGGCAACAAAAATGCAATCAGTTACAAAGAAATATTTCCCCTGATAAAAGACAATTGTTTATGGATAGGACATACTCCGATTGGGAGAGATTTATTGTTTGATGTGCCTTCTGAGCATACCAAAGAATTGATCAGAACCAAAAAAGAAGGGAGTGCCTATAAAGTAATAGATGGGGTTATCAAGCGTCGTTCTCAAAGTATCTGGTTTACCAATATGGATCACAAAAAGCGGCATGAAAATCTGATGCTGATCGAAAAATACACACCGGAAAAGTACCCGCATTATGATAATTACGATGCAATTGAAGTGGGAGAAGTGGTAAATATTCCCAAAGATTGGGATGGGATCATGGGGGTTCCAATTACGTTTCTCGGAAAATTCAATCCAGATCAGTTTGAGATTTTGGGGCTATCGCAAAAAGTGGGGATGGGCCTGGAAAGCAACAAAAAATATGACGAATATCTTGAAATGAGACCTGATGGCATAATGACAGGAAGCTCAGGACAGAAAACAAATGGAAACGCTGTTTTGCAAGGCAAGCCCAAGAGGGCTTCACAAAATTTCTTTGTAAAAGACGGCGATGTGGTCCATTCTCTTTATGGGCGAATTTTTATCCGAAACAAGGAATTATGAATTACAGGTGTACGTATGCGAAGGGTCTGATAGTGAAAAGCTGGCATGGTTTCGCACGATCAACATAGCAGGTCAGACCTTGACGGATCAGGAAATCCGCAATGCGATGTATGTTGGCCCGTGGTTGGCCGATGCGAAACGATACTTTTCCGGACATTTTTCCGTTTCCGTCTCTGCTTATGTGCCACGGAGGGCATTTTGAGAGGTTCCCTTTAAGCCTGCAGGATATTATGCCGGATCGCCAGGCGGGCGAGTTCGGCGGTGGTGTTGGTTTGCAGTTTGTTTTTTATCTGTGAACTGTAGTTGGCGACGGTCTTGTAGCCGATGGACAGGCGGGTAGCTATCTCGTTGGTGTTCAAGCCCTCTGCCAGCAGGCAGAATATTTCAAATTCCCGGGTGGACAGGCTGGCAAACGGGCCGACTTCATCCCGTGCCTTCTGGAACGCCAGGTGTTGCGCTACGCGCTCGTCGATGTAAATCCGGCCCGCTGCGAGCTCTTCAATGGCCTTGACCAGAGTCCTGGGCGCGCTGTTCTTGGTCAGGTAGCCGCGGGCGCCGGCGCGCAGGGCCTGGTCCACAAATACCGTGTCCTCGTGCATGCTGAATACCAGGATTTTGGCGTTTGCGTCCTTGCGTATGATACGCCGGATCGCTTCTAAGCCACTGATGCCGGGCAGTGACAAGTCCATCACCACCACATCGGGGTTCAAGTCACTGAACAGCTTGCCGGCCTGCTCGCCACTGGCGGCCTCGGCGCTGATCTCGATCTTGTCGGACTGTTTTAGCAGCATCTGGTAACCGGCGCGCACCACCGCATGGTCATCGACCAGCAGGATACGGATTTTACCGTTTTCGGTTTGCTTCATAAAAATCTCTCACTCCGGCTTTGCCGGCAGTACTATACTTAAACTTACTCCTTTGTTCACCGCCGTGTCCAGTTGCAACTCCCCGTTCATGCTGTCCACCCGTTCGCGGATGCCGGTCAGGCCCATGCCGGCGCGGGTGCGGCTGGGGTCGAACCCGGCGCCGTCATCCCGGATTTCCAGCGCCAGCGTGTCGTCATCCCGCGCTTGTAACAGCACATGGACGTTTTTTGCCTCGGCATGGCGGGCGACATTGGTCAGGCTTTCCTGGACGATGCGGTAGATGTTGATGTTGACCACGGCGGCGGCCTGCGCACAGTCGCCCCTGATATCCAGATGGCAGAAAGTATCGGCATGGGCGGAATTCCAGTCATCCGCCAGTTGTTGCAGGGCCGGCGCTAAACCCAGCTCATCCAGCGCCGCCGGGCGTAACTCGCGAATCATGCCGCGCGCTACGCCGTACATGTTATCGGCTATGGTCTTGATAACAGTGGCGCTCTCGGCGACCGTCTGCCCGGTGTGTGCGGGGGTCTGTTCCATGGAGGTGGCGATGGCCTTGATGGCGCTCAGCGACTGCCCCAGTTCGTCGTGCAGTTCCTGCGCCAGACGGCGCCGCTCTTCTTCCTGGATTTCCAGCGAGCGACGGGTCAGACGCCGGTTCTCCTCCCGGTTTTGCAGCAGCACATCCGCCAGGTGATTAAAGCGCTCGGAGATGCGGGTGAACTCGACCGAGGTGAAGCGCGGCAGGCGCAAGCGGTAGTCGCCTATTTCAATCCGTTCCAGTCCCGACAGAATGGCTTCGATGGGTCGCAAATCCCGGCCCAGGATAAAATAGACCAGCAGGTTCGCCAGCGCTGTGAACAATACCAGCAGCAGCAGGAAATTGCGGGTTTCCTGCCAGGCTTCGTCGATCTCGTCGGCAGGGTCGGCGCGGATCAGTATCTCCGTCCCGGATGAGCCTAGATTCGTGGTCACGCGCTTGAACTCCATCAGTGGCGGCTTGACCAGATTGACAAACCAGCGCGGCGCCTCGGTATCAAGAGGCAAGGAGGTTTGCAACGGTTGGGCGCTACCGGCGCCCGGCTCCAGCGAAATGATAATCTGCAAGTGGCGCGTCGTTTCCAACCGCTCCAGTTCAGACAACAACTCATCGTACAGGCCAAGGTCGCCCGCATCCTGTATGGCCGCGATGGAGGCCGCCAGCATGTTCGAGGTCAGCAGCGCCGCAGATCGGATTTCTTCCGTAATCGTCTTGCGCGCGCTGGTAATGGCATAAACACTGCCGGCGCCCAGCACCGCTACAAACAGCAGCGTGATCAGCAAGGCAAGACGCACGCGCAGGCTCATGATCCTGCGCTCACCAACATGGAAAAATCCACCGCGCGCACATGCTTGGTCAACGCCCCCACCGAGATACAGTCAACGCCGGTCGCGGCCAGCGCCACCAGCGCCTGCCGGTCTATGCCGCCGGATACTTCCAGGCGCGCCCGGCCGTTATTCAGTTGCACCGCTCGCCGCACCTGTTCCAGGCTGAAATTATCCAGCATAACGATGTCGGCGCCGCCGGCCAGCGCGGCCTTGAGTTGCGTCTCGTTTTCCACTTCGATTTCGACAGTCCGCCGGGTTTTCCGAGCCGCCGCCAGCGCGGCGCTGACGGAGCCACAGGCACGGATATGGTTTTCCTTGATCAAAATGGCATCATACAGTCCCATGCGATGATTGTCGCCGCCGCCGCACAGCACCGCGTATTTCTGTGCCGAACGCAGGCCGGGCAGGGTCTTGCGCGTGTCCAGCAAGCGGGTGGCGCTATGCGCGATAAGGGCGACATACTCGCCGGTGACGGTGGCCGTGCCGGACAACAGTTGCAGGAAGTTCAGCGCGGTGCGCTCGCCGCTGAGCAATGCCGCCGCCGGCCCGGACAGGGTACAGACGGTTTGCTCGGGTTCCAGCGCCGCGCCGTCCCGGCTGTGCCAGTCGACGCGCACGCGTTCATCGAGTTGCCGGTACACCTCGTCAAACCAGGGCGCGCCGCACAGGAGCGCGCGCTCGCGACAGATGACCCGCGCCCGGGCCATACTTTGCGCCGGAACCAGCCCGGCAGTCAGATCGCCCGTACCCAGGTCTTCGTTCAAAGCGCGCCGCACGACGCTGCCAATATCGGCAGGCAGGGCGGGCGTGTTCATGGGCTCTTGCATAGACTGTCATTTTACCCAACTTTGGGGAATGACGAACAGGAAGGATGCTTTATATCACCGCAGCTAACCGGTAACATACTGTATAGCATGAACATGGCACTTGATGACAAGGCGCAGTGGCTGCGCGGCGCCCGCCGCGCGCCGTCACCGAACTGTGACGATCGTCCGCAAGGGGTTGAGATAGAGCTGCTCGTTATTCACGGCATCAGCCTGCCGCCGGGAGAGTTCGGCACGCCTTGCATTGAACAGTTGTTCTGCAACGCGCTGGATCACAACGCGCATCCCTGTTTTGCGCAGTTGCAGGGCTTGCAGGTCTCTGCGCACCTGCTGATTAACCGGCAGGGGCGCGTGGTCCAGTTCGTTCCCTTCGACAAGCGCGCCTGGCACGCCGGCCGTTCTGCTTTCAACGGGCGCGAGAACTGTAACGATTTTTCCATCGGCATCGAACTGGAAGGTATGGATGACATCGCATACCAGCCTGCCCAGTATGATACTTTGGTCCAGGTCATAACAGTGCTGCAACAGGCCTGGCCACGCCTGACCCCGGAAACCATAAGAGGACACTGCCATATTGCCCCGGGCCGCAAGACCGACCCCGGTGCGGCCTTCGACTGGGAGCAGTTATATGCAAGGCTTGCGCGCTGACCTCAACAGTTTCGCATATCATTTTTTCAGCAAATACATTACTATTACTCCATGAACCTGATCACGGTATTGATTGCGTTGGGGGTGGAGTTCCGGCTGGGCGGTTTCGACCGTTATCGGAACCTGTCCTGGTTTGTGCTTTACAGCAGCTGGCTCTGCGGCAGGCTGACGGGCGCTGCGTGGTGGCAGGGACCCTGGGGCGTGCTGCTGACCTTGTTCATCCCACTGGCGACGCTGGGGGCGCTGGTTTACCTGGCGCACGCGGTGACTTTTCTGCTGGGGTTCCTGTTATCCTTCCTGGTACTGGTGTACAGCTTTGGCCCGGCCCTGGGCGCGCTGGTGGACAGCTACACGGACGCGCTGGGCAATGATGATGAAGCTGCCGCCGAGCAAATCCTGGTAAGGATACTGTACGACGAGCCCGAAGACGGCGCCGTGGACGAGGCGCGCGTTATGGCTGCCATCATGTTGCGCGCCCACGAATATCTGTTTGCCGTCATCTTCTGGTTCCTGCTGCTGGGCGCAGTGGGCGCGCTGCTGTACTGTCTGGTGGTAAATCTGACGCAACGTCACGGGCAGCATGAAGACGGCTATGCCGATGCAGTGCGCGCCCTGCACCGGATACTGATGTGGCCGTCGGTGCGCCTGCTGGCCCTGGGGTTTGCTCTGGGCGGCAGTCTGGTCAGCGCTCTGGACAGCTGGCGCACGGTATCCGGCCACACCTTGGAGACCAGCCGCGACGTGCTCACCCAGGCCGGCCTGGGCGCGCTGGACTACGAACCGACCGATGCGACAGCGCAGGACCCGAACAAAGCCGATTTCATCAACCGCATCAAGGACACCATGGGCTTGATCAACCGCACCCTGATCGTCTGGCTGATCGTCCTCGGTCTGATGACCATCGCCGGCTGGATTGGCTAGCAGACATCTTGGTCTGCTCAAGGTAACCTCTAAAAATGCCCTCCGTGGCACATAAGCAGAGACGGAAATGAAAAAGTGCGATTTTTCATTTCCTGATCAACTTTTATTGACATCTGTCCCGACAACAAGTAGCATGGCCGAAACTTGAGGAACCAACCATGACCCCTGTCATCAGCGCCCTAATCAACCAATCGCCCGTCCTGCTGGCTATCGCCATTGTTTACATCCTGCATCGTCAGGACTTCAAGCTCATTGAGCAAAAAATCGACGGCCTCAACGCCCGCTTTGATGATCTGAAAGAGAGCATCAACGCCCGCTTTGATGATCAGAAAGAGAGCTTCAACGCCCGCTTTGATGATCAGAAAGAGAGCTTCAACAAACGCTTCGATGATCAAAACCGGACTCTCAACACGCTGAGCCAAAAAGTGGACACCGTGTCAGGCCAGGTGCACCGCATTGAAGGGCATCTCAATCTACCCCGCACCGGCACCGACGGTTGAATATGAGCGAAGCGATTGCATTTGACACCCACCGGTTTGTTAAACGGCTGACGCAGACCGGGTTTACCGAGACCCAGGCTGAAGCGTTGGCGGACGAACAGGTGCGCCTGCTGAACACCAATCTGGCGACCAAGGAGAATCTTCTACAGCTCGAGGGCAGGCTGCGCGAGCGAATGGTTAAACTCAAGGGCGACATGGAGTGGCAAATGGCTGAGCTCAAGGCCGACTTGTTGAAGTGGATGATCGGCGCCATGATTGCGCAAACCGGGGTCATCGTCGGGCTGATATTCGGTTTCATGAAGTTATTTATGGGGACGTGATAAGAGCGTTATTTCTATGACCCAGGCTGAAGCGTTGGCGGACGAACAGGTGCGCCTGCTGAACACCAATCTGGCGACCAAGGAGAATCTTCTACATCTCGAGGGCAGGCTGCGGGA
>JAPORZ010000138.1 GCA_026709915.1 Gammaproteobacteria bacterium | reverse complement strand
CGTGGTCTGGTAAGCGTGGCGAAGCTCAGGGTGTGTATCTGGATAATCACGAATATCGGTGAGGCTAGCTATGAATATCACAAAACGGCAACCCGTCAGTGTCGGTGAGATGATTACCGAAGAGTTCCTCGTACCTATGAGACTGACTCAGGGACAACTGGCGGAAGCTATGAGTGTGAGTCGAAGAACAGTCAATGAGCTGTGTAACGATCGCCGAGCCATCACGGCCGATACCGCGTTGATTCTTGCCACGGTTTTCGGCAACTCTGCCCAATTCTGGTTGAACCTGCAGCAACGCAATGACATCTGGAAGGCGCTTAATACGACAAGGCGCCGGGTTCGAATAGAGAAGGCGAAACCTATAGCCGCTTAGATGAACTGAAAACAGAGACATACGCGGCCAATTCCTGAAATAATCCCGTTATGATCAGGAAGCGGCAACGGGATTCCCGCAGTGACGAGGCGCTGGTGGATATCTGCAACCACGGTGACGGGCGCGCTGCGGCGGCGGCGTTCGAGACCCTGTACCTGCGCCATAAGGATTATGTGTTACGGGTGGCGTGGCGCTTTACGCCCGATATGGATACCGCACTGGATGTGCTGCAGGATACCTTCGTGCAACTGCTACGCCGGTTCCCGCCCGCCGGCGAGGGGATAACGCTGACGGCCAAGCTGACGACGCTGCTCTACCCCATTGCAAAGAACACGGCAATTACGGCACAGCGCAAGGCGGCCCGCTTCCCGGTGGCGGCTGACATCACCCCCGACGATATGCCCGCCGCCCGGGACCGGGACAACGGCGACCTGCACAAGGCGCTTTCGACCCTGCCGCCCGGTCAGCATGAGGCGCTTACGTTGCGTTTCGTGGACGGCATGTCCCTGGCCGAGATAGCACAAGCCCTCGACATACCCCAGGGTACCGTGAAATCCCGGTTGCACGGCGGTATCGCCCGCCTGAGGGATTCCCACCTGCTTAAAGATTTTTTTGACTGAATGAACCTTTTACCCGGCTCGTGCGTTACATGGATGGGAGGCCCGGCATTTCCAGACTGAGGCGCCACATTGGGGGGGATATTATATGAAAACACAGGCTCTTTTTGTTGCTCGCTACATCACAGCAGGCAGTTTTACCTTGATCATCATATTCGGCCTGTTCTGGTTGATGCAACACCTGATTAACATCGCCGATCGGAAACTGGACGAGGACGACCCGGGACCCATTATAGATATAGTGCGCGTTCCGCCCGAAGAAGAGGTTAAACGGCCGCCGCCACCGCCGCCGCCAATAGACCCGCAAGAGCAACCCCCGGAGCCGGAACTGGAGTTCGATGAGATAAACCCGGACACGACATCCATAGCAGTATCTTCGCCGGGGGTAGATGCCGGCATTGAATTCGAGGGGCATGGACCGGACACGATATTCGGCGAGGGCGACTACCTGCCCCTGGCCATCGTACAGCCGGTCTATCCCACACGAGCGATCGCCCGGAATATACAGGGGCATGTCATCGTCGAGCTCACGGTCACCAAAGCGGGCACAACCAGGGATATAAAGGTTGTCGAGGCTGTCCCTCCTGGTATTTTCGACAAGGCTGCCCTGGCCGCGGCTGCAAAGTTCAAGTACAAACCCCGCGTCATTGACGGCCAACCGATTGAGGTGTCGGGCGTGCGATATCAGCTCACTTTTGAGCTTGAGGATTAGGAAGAGTGTAATGACTATCAGCCATCTCCAGCTTATGGCGCAAAAGAAAACGTGAGACCCGTCACCGTTGTTTATCTGCTGTGCGCCGCCGACCGTGGCTGGACCATTCGCCCGGTCCGCGAGTCTGACATCGGCTTCCGTCTGGCTCAGGACGAGTAGTTACCAGGATCTTCTTGACTGAATGAACCTTTTGCCCTTCCCGTGCGTTATACAGACCGGGAACTCATGACATGACCGGCGCCAACGAACAATACGAGCGACTGCCTGAGGCCCTGATCGAGGAGCTGAAACACCTCGACCGGGCGCCTGACGTAATCACGCCTCGGGTCGACCGCAGGCTGGCAAGTCTGGCGCACGCTCAGTTCGCGCAACGCCGCCTCCCTCGTTGGCAACCACGGCGCGTCTGGCGCGCGGCGGCCGCGGCCTGCGTGCTCGTGGTTGTCCTTTTTACGACCAATCATGTATGGGAACAGGACAATACGTCAATCTACGCGGACATCGATGGTTCCGGCCAAATCGATATCGCCGATGTGCTGGCCTTGGCGCGTGCGGAGGACGGAGTGAACCAGACTGAACTGGATGCGTTCGCATATCGCCTGGTGGCGTTGGACCGGGCCGGAACGTGATGAAACGGCTGCTCGGGGCGCTGGCCTTGTTCGTGCTGTGTGCGGGCCTTGCCCATGCGGACGGCGCCGACGCTCCACGTTTCATGCCCTTGGCAATCCACCTGGACAGCCCGGCTCCCGTGGCCGCCTGGCAGTTCGAACTGACGGACCGCAACGGCGCCATGAAGGTGGTGGGCGTCGAGAACGGTGGGCATCCTGCCTTCCCGCGCACGCCATACTACGATCGGGAGGCCGTCGCCCGTAGCAGCGCCGAAAGGATCGTGGCCGCCGATTACTCCCTGGCCGAGGACAGCCTGTTACCCATCGGGCGCATGCGGCTTGCCACCCTGCACCTGATGCTGGAGGGAGAACCCGATTTTGAACTGCGTCTGGTCACGGCGACCACGCCAGCGGGCGACGCCATCGACGCCTCTATTACCTTCACAAAACCTTCTGACAACACCCGGGAGAACACTCCATGAACACCCGCAAACGTCTGGTCCTGGCGGCTGTACTCTGTCCCATGATATTACTGGTCGGCGCCGCGCTGCTGACATCGTGCACCCGCACCCCCCCGCCTGAGACTTCAGCGTCAAGGCCGGCGCAACAGTCATCGAAACCTGCTTTGCCGACGCAGGAGGCGCACGATTTGTGCCCGACCGAGGCGACTGCCGACCTTTCCGGTACACGCGTTTATTCCGATTGGGAGCAGGCCCAGGCTTCGGACGAGGAGTGGGCTTTTGAAGTTCCTTGGACTTCTGAAGTTGTGATAAGTGCGCGGAGAAGCCCTGACAGTCCCACTTTTCTTGCGTATCAAAAGTCAACGGGGGCGGCGCAGGGCGCAGTTGGATTCAACTATGTGGACGAAGACTCGCCTGAATCGTTGGCGCGGGGGCCCGAAGCCATGGACGCTGAGGTCTGGGTCATCGCCAAGGCATCACCAGAGGAGCAGGTTGGCGCAGCAGAAGAACATATTGCAGCTGGGGATGAAGACACCCTCGACCCCGGTTCCGGGGCCATGGTTGTGCACCTGCCGCCTGACTCTGAGCGGGGCGTCGCGACCGAGGCGCCGCTACCGTTGCAACACACCGCCGTGGACGCCGCCATTGCAGGCCATATCAGCACGGTGCGGGTCAAACAGCAGTTTGCCAACCCGTTCGACACAAAGATAGAAGCCGTGTACGTGTTTCCCCTGCCGCAGCAGGCGGCGGTCAGCGAGTTCCTGATGGTCATCGGCGAACGCACCATTCGCGGCATCCTGCGCGAGCAGGAGGAAGCCGAAGCCATCTATCGGGCGGCGCGCGATCAGGGCTACCAGGCCAGCTTGCTGGTGCAGCAGCGCCCGAACATCTTCGAGCAGAAGGTCGCCAACATCGAGCCCGGCAAGGCCATCGATGTGGACATTACCTACTTCAACACCCTGGCTTACAACGACGGGTGGTACTCCTTCGTGTTCCCCACGGTGGTCGGCCCGCGCTTCAACCCGCCCGGCCACCCGGACCCGGTGCCGGCGCTGCCGCGCGGCGGGCGCTCTGCTTCACCCGCCGACAGCGCGGTAGAATATCTGGCGCCCACGGAACGCTCGGGCCATGACCTTGGCATTACCGTGAGCATCGATGCCGGCGTGCCCATCGAAGACATCACCTCCACACACGAGATCAGCGTGCAGCGGGACGGGCCGGCGGTCGCCACCGTGCAACTGGCACAGCAGACGACCATTCCCAACCGTGATTTTGTGCTGGACTTCCGGGTGGCCGGAGAGACCGTCAAGTCGAACCTGCTGACCTACCGCGACCCGGACACGGGCGAGGGGTTCTTTTCGCTGATGATGATCCCGCCCATCGACCGCGCGCATCTTTCCCGCCGGGCCATGGAGCTGGTATTCGTCATCGACACATCCGGTTCCATGCAAGGCCGCCCCCTGGCGCAGGCGAAACAGGCCGTTGCCACGGCGCTGGGGCTGCTCAACCCCAACGACACGTTCCAGATCATCCGTTTTTCGGACGATGCCTCCCAATTCGGCCGGGAGCCGGTGCTGGCGACAGGGGAAAATCTGGCGGCGGCGCGGCGCTATCTCGCCAACCTGCACGGTCAGGGCGGCACCATGATGGTGGAGGGCATCAGGGCGGCCCTGGGTTTTCCCCATGATCCGTCCCGGTATCGCTTCGTTTCGTTTATGACAGACGGCTATATCGGCAACGAAGCGGATATTCTGGCCGAGGTGCACCGGCGCATCGGCAATGCCCGCATCTTCAGTTTCGGTGTCGGCGAGTCCGTCAACCGCTACCTGATGGAGCGCATGGCCAAAGTCGGGCGCGGCGCCGTGGCCTATCTGGGGCTGAATGATTCGGCAGAAGCGGTCATGGATGCCTTCCTCACGCGCGTGAGCCGCGCCGCGCTCACCGACCTTGAGATTGACTGGGGCGACATGACGGTCTCTGACACCTACCCCCACAAGCTGCCCGACCTGTTCGTCGGCCGGCCGTTGGTAGTGGCGGGGAAGTTCCGGGGCGACCCCGGAGCAGTGACCGTCTGCGGGACGGTTGACGGCGCCCGCCGCCCCTTCGTGGTCGAGGCCGCCGACGCCGGTAACGCCGGTTCGTCCCTGGCCAAGGTCTGGGCGCGCGCCAACATCGCCGACCTGACGGATCGGCAGGCAACGGCCGGGGACCCGCAGGGCGAACTTGGCGATGCCATCAAGCGTATCGCGCTGGAACATCAGTTGGCGTCGGACTATACGTCATTCGTGGCCGTGGATTCAACGGAAATCACTGCGGGCGAGCACGGCGTGACCGTACATCAAGCCGTGCCGGTGCCGGAAGGAGTGCGCTATGAGACGACGGTGGTGGGCGGGGAGAGGTAAACAATACCCGCGCGCTACATCCGGCAGCGCCAGCGGCGGGTCAGGATAGCAGCGCCGTCCGTCGCGTCGTGACTCCCTCGGCCTCGGCCTCGGCTTTCGTCTGGCCCAAGACCAACAGGCGGTGTTTACCTGGCCGGGGTAATGTTCTGCTCGGGAACGGCCTCTGTGGCGATCTGTGCCAGGCGGTCCTGGGCCAGACTGGCGGCGGTGGTGCCGGGGTGTTGCAGGATGAGGGCTTCGAGTTGTTGTACGGCCGGTTCTACCTGACCCAGTTCGTGTTGGCAGAAGGCGGCTTTCAGTTGCGCCTGGGTCTGTTTCGGGCTGTCCGGGTATTGTTGCACCAGCGCGCTGTATTCCGCCAACGCTTGTTCGAACAAGCTGTTCACGTAATACGCCTCGGCCAGCCAGAACCGGGCGTTGGCGGCGGGTTCGCTGTCGGGATAGCGGGTCAAAAAGCCGCGTAACGCCAGTACCGCTTCGTTGTAGCGGGCCTGTTTCAGCAGGTTGAAGGCCTGTCGGTACTCTTCTTGGATCAGCGCCGGGTCCTGTTGCCCGAACGCCGGCAAGTCGGCTGCGGTCTGGGTGTCCGCTTGCTCTGGCGTTGGCGACGGGTCCAACCCTGGCTGCGGTGGCACACCGCCGGGCTGCTCCGGGTCGAGCGGCGCCAGCGCCGTGGCTGGCGTTTCTGCCCCCGTAGCTTGTTGGTCAGGGCCGGTGGCTGAGGCGTCAGCCATCGCGGTGGGCGCCGGCAACCCTGCTGCTGCAGCGGCCACGGGCCCATCCTGTGCGGGCGCCAGCGCCGACGGTTGCTCCGGGGCGGCGGCCAGGGGCGCTATGTCTTCAAGCCCGGCGGCGCCTGACGCGGGGGTCTGGTTAACCAGTTCCAAGGTTAAGGATGTCTCCTCGCCCTGGGCGCTGCCCGCAATGCCAGCGTTACTCAGCGGCGCTAAGGTCTGCAACGGCGGCGCGTCCGTGCCGGGCGGCGCGACCGGGCTTTCAACACGCTGCAAACGTCGATCCATATCTGCGTACATGTCGCGCTGGCGTTTTTTCAGTTGCTCCAGCGTATGGGTCTGCACTTCCACTGCGCCCTGCAAACGGCTGATCTCCAGTTGCAGGCTTTCCAGTTGTTGCAGCATCTGCAGCAGGCCCTGGTTGGACAGCGCGTTTTCGATCCGTTGCAGGCGCTGCTCCAGGGTCGGTTCCGGCGCTACCGGCTCCTGCGCCGCGGCGCCGACAACAACACCTTGGGCGGCGATCAGCAAGAACGCTGCCAAACCGTATTCGGGGCTGTGGGTCCGCATCTGCTGTCGGCTCAGTATGGGTAAATCAGTTCTACCCGCCTGTTCCTCTCCCAGGCCCGCTCGTCATGGCCGGGGTCTGCGGGACGCTCCTCGCCGTAGCTCACGGTTCTGAGTTGTTCCGACATAGCGCCCAGCACCACCAGTTGTTGCTTGAGCGCCTGCGCGCGCCGCTCGCCTAAGGCCAGATTGTATTCACGGGAACCGCGCTCGTCTGCGTGTCCCTCCAGGGTCACCATCACCCTCGGGTTAGCCTGCAGGAAGCCGGCATGGGCTTGGATAATCTCGTCAAACCGGGGCTGCACGGTGCTGCTGTCATAATCAAAATAAATAATGCGCTCGGACAACAGGCTGTCCGGGTCGTCCAGTCGCTCGATAATGGCATCCCGCTCCGCGTCTGCACCAAAGGTCTGCACCCCAGCGTCGCCAGCGGCGGCAGCCTCGTCTGCGGGCGCACTAGCGTCAGTGCCATCCACCACCTCCGGGTCCTGTGTTTGCTCCGGGGTTGTGGTGCAAGCTGTGATAAACGCGCCCAGCGCCAGCGCCAGCAGTAATTGTCTAGTCATGGTTGTTCTCCGGTTGGGTAAGAGCGCTGCGGAAAATGCCACGCAGTACATTTTCCGCAGCTTCTGTGAGGTACAGCATAGCATTGATTTACGGTTTGTGAGTCACATTCAGTCAGCAGGAAAAGGGCCCCAGGCCGGCTCCCGCACCTCGCCATCCTGCAACGCCAGGCGCTGATGCACCCGACCATCGGCGGACACTGCCGCCAGTTCGGAACCGTAGCGGCCATTGGTGGCGTAGATGATCATGCTGCCGTTCGGAGAAAAGCTGGGGGATTCATCGAGCCGGTTGCTGGTCAGTACGCTCAGCGCGCCGTTGTCCAGGTCCAGGTAGGCGATGCGGTAAGCGCCGTCCTGTTCATAGACCATGGTCATGCCGGCGCCGTCCGGGGCGTAGCGCGGTCTGGCAAAATAGTTGCCGGCAAACGTCAGCCGACTGGGGACGCCGCCTTGCAGGTCAATCTGATACACCTGCGGGGCGCCGCCGCGGTCAGAGGTAAAGGCCAGCTTGCTGCCATCTGGCGACCAGGCCGGCTCGGTGTCAATGGCCCGGTTGCGGGTGATGCGCTGCAGCGAATTATCGGACAGGTGCAGCACAAAAATTTCCGGGTTGCCTTCCTTGGACAGAGTCAAGGCCAGACGCGTACCGTCCGGGGAGAACGCCGGGGCGCTGTTGATGCCCTCGTGAGCCGCCACCTGGCGCCGTTCGCCGGTGCGTACATTCTGCACGAATACCGAGGAATTGTCGCCCTCGAAGGACACATACGCCAGATATTGCCCGTCCGGCGACCAGGCCGGCGACATCAGCGCCTGCTCTGATTTCAGCAGGGTCTGCGGGTTGAAGCCGTCGGCATCGGCAATTTGCAGGCTGAAACGCTGATCTCCGTCCGCGCCTTCGCGGACCGTAACGTAGGCGATGCGGGTGTCAAACGCGCCGCGCACGCCGGTCAGTTTCTCAAAGATGATATCGCTGATGCGGTGCGCCACCCGGCGCAGTTGCGCGCCCGTGGCGCGGATGTTAAACCCGCTGAGCTGAGTCTGCTTGTAGGCATCGAGCAATCTGAACACGACCTCGAAATCTCCCGCCGCTGTTTGTTTGAGGCTGCCGATGACAATATGCTCCATGCGCAACATGCGCCAGTCGCGGAAATTGACGTGCTCGAACTGCGCCGGTTGCTGCGGCATCTCGGGCGCCGCCATGGCTGCAAAACGCCCGCTGCGTTCCAGATTATTGGCTATGGTGACGTGCATATCCAGCGGCGGCCCGTCAGCCGGGCCATCCCAGCCGAACGGCACCACGGCGATGGGCAGAGTCTTCTCCACGCCGGTGTCGATGACAATTACCAGCTCACCCTGTGCCGGCAGTGGTAACGGCAGTATTGGCAACACGGCGAGCAACAGGCCGCTGAGGTATTTGACGACGTTCACGTAAGGGCTAATCCCTGGGAGCAAATTTGAAGTTGAATTTTCTCAGGCGGAGCCGGTCGAACAGCGCCGGGTCCGCGGGCAGCGGCAGCGGCGAGGCCGTCTGCACTGCGGTCACGGCGCGCCGATCGAACACCTCGTTGCCGCTGGATTCGTTGATGGTGACACTGATCACTTCGCCGCCGGGTATGGTTTGTACAGATAATACGCCTTCCAGTCCTTTAGGCAAGCCGGTTTTGTTAAAGTTGCGAGAGACGACCAGGTAAATCTGCTCGACGATATTCTGCAGGGTCTTCTGGTCCTGCGCGCGCTGGGCCTCGACTTGACGTTCGAGTTCTGCCGCCTCCGCCGCTTTTCTGCGTTGTTCTTCCGCTAAGCGTTGCCGTTCCGCCTCAGCCTTGCGTTGTTCCTCTTCGATGCGTTTGCGTTCGGCTTCGGCCGCGCGCTTTTTCTCCTCTATGCGTTTGAGTTCGGCTTCGGCCTGACGCTTTTCCGCCTCAATGCGTTTGCGCTCGGCGGCTTGTTTGCGTTCTGCCTCCTTGCGCTTTTGCTCCGCTTCGGCTTGACGCTGCTCTGCCTCCCGGCGCTGGCGCTCGGCGGCCTGTTTCTTTTGCTCCGCCTCGCGCTGCCGGGTCTCCTCCACCCGCGCCAGCTCTTCTAAGTCTTTCAGTTTCTGCTCCATGGCGCGCTGCTTTTCCTGTTCCAGCTCCTGCAGGCGTTGCAATTCCTGTTCGACCGCCTGGTCATCAACAGTAACCGCCTCGACGATGTTCTCCTGGGGTCTGGGCTTGAACACGGGGGTGCGCGCGGCGTCGTCCAGGGTCACCACCAGCGCGGCAATGACCACGCCATGCAGCAGCAGGGAATAACACAAGGCGCGCAGCGTGAGCAACTTCATGGCGCGTTATTGCCGGGACGGTTCGATTGCTCGGGGGGCTCGGTGATCAGGCCGATGCCCTGCGCGCCAGCGCCTTGCAGCAAGGCCATGGCCTGTACCACCCGCCCGTAATTGACCGATGTGTCGCCTTTTACCAGCACCGGGAGTTTAGGACGGTGTCTGACCAGCGCGCTGACCCGGTTCACCAGCACCTCGGGCGCGACCGGTTGATCCTGGTTCTCACCGTAATTGATAAAAAAGTTGCCGGCGGCGTCCACGCTGACAATGACCGGGTCGGTGTCACTCGCCGGCAGCGGTTCCGATGGCACTTGCGGCAAGTCGATTTTGACCCCCTGGCTGAGCAGCGGCGCGGTGATCATGAAGATGATCAACAACACCAGCATCACGTCGATATAGGGCACGACGTTTATTTCCGATACCGGTCGTTTACGCAGTCTGGCCCGCATGGTTCACCCTCTTGCTCGCATCACGATACACTCACCGGTGCGCCTGACGGTGCAGGATGGCGGCGAACTCCTCCATAAAGGTGTCGTAGCGGTTGACCAGACGCTCCACATCGTTGGCAAACCGGTTGTAGGCAATCACTGCGGGAATGGCGGCAAACAGGCCCATGGCGGTGGCAATCAGGGCTTCGGCGATGCCCGGCGCCACCATGGCAATCGAGGCCTGCTGCACATTGCCCAGCGCGCGGAAGCTGTTCATAATGCCCCACACCGTTCCGAACAAGCCGATGTAGGGGCTGGTGGAGCCGACCGTGGCCAGGAACGACAGGTGCGCCTCCAGCGCTTCCACTTCCCGGTTGAGCGCCACCCGCATGGCCCGCATGGAACCCTCCATGAGCGCATCGGCGCTCATCCCGCCCTGTTTTTGCAGGCGCACAAACTCCCTGAAACCGGCCTCAAACAGCAACTCCATACCCTCTGCCTCGTAGTCTTCAGCACTGACGCGCTGGTACAGCGGGGTCAGCTCTTCCAGCGACCAGAACTCGGTTTCGAACGCATTGGCGGCGCGCCGGGCCTGTGTCAGCAGCTGCCGTTTCTTGAAGATCATAGTCCAGGAAATAACGGACGCCAGCACCAGCATGAGCATCACTGCCTGCACCGGAATGCTGGCATTGAGAATCAGGTGCACAAAAGACATGTCAGGGGTCATGGGCAAGTTCCACCGGTAAAATGGGCAAGGTTATCCGTCTGCGCTGATTTGATCAAACAGATCATGCTCCACCGCCACACCTTTGGGCGCCGGCAGCCCGAAATGCGCCCAGGCGTGTCGGGTCGCCATGCGTCCGCGGGCGGTGCGGGTGAGGTAGCCCTGTTGTATCAGATAAGGCTCGATCACGTCTTCTATGGTGTCCTTGACCTCTCCGAGCGCCGCGGCAATGCTGTCGATACCCACCGGCCCGCCGTCAAATTTCTCGATAATGGTGAGCAGCAGCTTGCGGTCCATCATATCAAAGCCGGTAGCGTCCACGTTCAGCAGGTCCAGCGCGCGTGCGGCGATGGCGGCGCTGATGCTGCCGTCTGCCTTGACTTCGCTGTAATCGCGCACGCGCCGCAGCAGGCGGTTGGCAATGCGCGGGGTGCCGCGGGCGCGCGCGGCAATAGCCTCGGCGCCGGCCGGCACAATGGGCACGTTCAGAATGCCTGCGGAGCGAACCACAATGTCGGTCAGGTCTGCGGTCGCATAAAACTCCAGGCGCTGGATGATGCCGAAGCGGTCGCGCAGCGGCGAGGTCAGCAGGCCAGCCCGAGTGGTGGCGCCGACCAGGGTAAACCGGGGCACATCCAGTTTGATGGCGCGCGCGGCCGGACCCTCCCCGATCATGATGTCTATCTGGTAATCCTCCATGGCCGGATACAGAATCTCCTCCACCACCGGGCTGAGGCGGTGGATCTCGTCGATGAACAATACGTCCCGGGGTTCCAGGTTGGTGAGCAACGCCGCCAGATCGCCGGGGCGTTCCAGCACCGGCCCTGAGGTCTGGCGCAGGTTCACGCCCAGTTCATTGGCGATAATATGCGCTAAGGTGGTCTTGCCCAAGCCGGGCGGACCGAAAATCAGCACGTGGTCCATGGCCTCGGCGCGCTGTCTGGCCGCGCTGACAAAAATTTCCATCTGTTCACACACGGCCGGCTGCCCGCGGTAATCACTCAGCCGACCTGGCCGTAGCGTGGTTTCCGCGACGCGGTCCTCGGCTTCGCCGCGGGCGGAAAGGACCGGGTTGCGATCGTTCACGGCCGCTTCCACACTCATATTTGCAACCTCATATCAGCGCCTCACGTCAGCGCGGCCTTCAACGCGGCGCGGATCAGGGCTTCGCTGTCCATACCGTCGGTGGCGACCGCATGCACCAGACGGGACGCCTCCTGCGGCCGATAGCCCAAGGTAATCATAGCGTGCACGGCTTCACTGACCGGGTCTGCCGGGCGCGCTGCGGGCTGTCGGTCTTCCGTAACGGCGCTGCCTAATCCTCCATCTAAACGATCGCGCATTTCTATGATAAGGCGTTGCGCGGTTTTTTTACCGACTCCCGGCAGGCGCATGAGGCGCGCGGCATCGCCTGTTTCGATGCACTGCCCGAATTCCGGCGCGCTGATACCGGACAGTATTGCCAATGCCATCCTGGCGCCGACGCCGTTGACTCGCAGCAGGGCGCGAAACAATCCGCGCTCTTCGGCCGCGGCGAAGCCATACAGCACGTGGGCATCTTCCCGCACCGACAAATGGGTCAGCAGCTCCACCTCCTCGCCCACCTCCGGCAACTGGTAAAACGTGTTCATGGAGGCTTCCAGTTCGTACCCCACCCCGTGCACCTCCAGCACCAGCCCCGGTGGCTGTTTATACGTTATCCTGCCGCGCAGAGAGCCGATCATTGCGCCCATCCCTGGGCACAACCCTTACGGGCAGCCTGCGGCTGTGCACAAATTCGTCGGGAGCGAATTTGAACAGCCGAACTGCGCGAGGCTGGCCCCGCAGGAGCAAAGTACAGGACGTACTTTGTAAATCGTCTGTCCTGACGATTTGTCATTGCGCCCTTGCCGCTAGTGGCTGTAATGCCCTCAGCCGCAACAGGTTTTCCCGGGAATGCCCGTGGCACAGGGCGACGGCCAGCGCGTCCGCGGCATCTGTCTCGGGGACCTCGTCCAGACATAACAATACCTTGACCATGTACTGCACCTGGGTTTTGTCGGCATGGCCCTTGCCGGTGGTGGCCTGTTTGATCTGGTTGGCCGTGTATTCAAAAACCGGCCGCTCATGTTCCGCGCAGGCGGTAATGGCGGCGCCCCGGGATTGGCCCAGTTTTAACGCGGAATCGGCATTGCGGTACATGAAGACCTTCTCCACGGCGCATTCGTCAGGCCGGAACTCGTTGAGCAGCGCGCTGAGCTCGCGAAAAATCCGGCGCAGCTTGTCGGACAACTCCCCGGCCGGGATCGTTATGCGTCCATGAATAACAGGCACAGCCCGGTTGCCGACCATGTCGATAATGCCATAACCCGTTTGCCGGGAGCCGGGGTCAATACCGAGAATCCTAACGTTACCCACGTTCAGTCAAGTTGCGCCAGAATGTCATCGGCAATCTCTGCGTTGGAATACACCTTTTGCACATCATTGAGGTCTTCCAGCGTCTCCAACAGGCGTATCATGGTCTGTGCCCCGTGCAGGTCCAGCGCCGGCCCGGTCGCCGCGCGCATGGTGACCTCTGCGGTCTCCGGCGGGTAACCGGCGTCGGCCAGGCTGTCCTTGACGTCCAGGAACTGTTCCGGCGTGGTTAAGACATCCTGGGAACCGTCATCATTGCCGGCGACATCCTCGGCGCCGGCTTCCAGCGCCGCTTCTAACAACGCCTCCTCATCGACCCCGGACGGGTAGGACAGCAGCCCCACCTTGGTAAACAGGTAGGCGACCGAGCCGTCGGTGCCTAAGTTGCCGCCGCACTTGGAAAAGGTGTGGCGCACTTCGGCCACGGTACGGTTGCGGTTGTCGGTCATGCAATCGACCATCACCGCCACACCGCCCGGGCCATAACCTTCATAACGCACCTCCTCCAGGCTCTCGCCCTCGGCGCCGCCCGCGCCTCGTTTTATGGCCCGCTCGATGGTGTCCTTGGGCATGTTGCCTGCCAGCGCGTTGTCGACGGCCGCGCGCAGACGCGGGTTGCCGTCCGGGTCAGGGCCGCCAAGCCGGGCGGAAACCGTAATCTCCCGGATTAACTTGCTGAATAACTTGCCTCGCTTGGCGTCTTGCCGACCCTTGCGGTGCTGAATATTCGCCCATTTGCTGTGTCCTGCCATACGTTATCAATTCCAGATTCTCATCGGGACAATTTTATCACTTACACCCATCATAAAAAATAACAAATGAAGTTGGCAAAAAATCTATGTTATCGGAATAGCAGCTTTCGGGTTTGATGGTTTGTTTCATAGTTTCATGCCCTCAAATAACGGGTGAGACAAGTCCAGTTTTCCACTGATTTTATGGTCCGGTATTGGTGATATAAGGTCAGGCTGGATATTGCCGATCTGTTGCCCAACATAACCGGCGAACGATTGCGAACTGTCACAACTGATACTATGTCGCCCTTCTTCAATGGCAACCCTTGTGGTAATGCCACTGCCGCCAAAAAAATCAAGCACGGTTGACCCCGGATACGATAACGACCGGACAAGTCTCTGGATAACCTGTCTAGGCTTTTGCGTGGGATGTCCTACCCTCTCCTTTGAATTGCCGTTAAGCCTGCTTATCTTCCATACATTTGTAGGGTTTCTGCCTTTTTCAATGCTTTGCGGGTTAAGGCGTTTATCCTTTCTGTAAATGTCTTTTGTCTTTTCATCATAGGGCTCCCTGACGGCATCCAGATCGAAGTAATACTCTTTCGACTTGGCAAACCAGGCTATTTCCTCATGCCTGTTTGCAAAAAACCGTTGCGCGCTCATCCCGTTTGGGTAATTCCATATAATCAGGTTTGCCAGCAGCATATTACTGGACTGCCTCATGTAGTTGATTATTGATATGAGATCGCCGGTTCCGGCTTCTCCCTGGTATTGAAGGCCGCCGAATATAGCTATATTTCCAGTAGGCTTTAACACTCGTTCAGCTTCTTTCAGCCATGTCGCGGCCCAGTCAATATAATCGTCATGCCTGTCCCAGTCTGCCAGCATGATGTTGTACGGCGGATCGCAGATTATCAGTTGTATGGATTCATCCGGCAGCCTTGCCAGCAGATCGCAACAATCAGATATTTCCGTGATATGTCGAGTAACGCTGGGTATTTCAATTTTCAGGCTCCGTGTTGATGAGTGCGAAACGCCATTTTTATTCATGGCGTTCATAGCCTTGTAACCCGAATTTCTGTGAGATCTGTTAGGCATACAGCTCCTCCGACAGAACATCAAGCGAAGTTAAGGCGATCTCCCACAGTATCTTTGCCATATCACCCGCCGTCCATGCATCACTCTGAAAGTACAGCGATGCAGCCTGTAACATCTGCATGTGATCATCCAGATCAACAAACACATTCCTGCAAGCTGATGCTGCCTTTCAAGTCTGCGAGACTGCCCTTTCCCGCGTGCAGAATCGTCAAGACTGTCGCCGCCCATTTGATACTCCCCATTGTTCCTCTGCCGACAATGCTACTCCGATCCGGAATCGGAGTCAAGACAGACTAACAGACAGACTGCCCCTTGCCTCCAATACAGCCTCGAGGGGACACTTTGTAACGTGTCGCATACGACAGTTGTATGACTGGATTCCTGCTTTTGCAGGAATGACGAAGGGGCGAGTCAAGCGTCGTTATTGCCATATATCGGCTGGCCGCGTTGGGCGGTGAAATCCAGCAGGCGTTGAATGGGTTTGCGCGCGCGCGCGATGATGGCTTTATCGACCCTGATCTCATTGGCGCCGGTGTGCAGCGTTTGGCGTAGTTTGGTCAGGCTGTTCATGGCCATCCATGGGCAGTGGCCGCAGCTTTTGCAGGTGGCGCCGCGGCCGGCGGTGGGCGCCTCGATGAAGGTCTTGTGCGGGGCCGCTTGTTGCAGCTTGTGGAAGATGCCGCGGTCGGTTGCCACGATGAAGGTATTGGCGTCCAGTTCCGTCGCGGCCTTGATGATGCCGGTGGTGGAGCTGACCACATCGGCCTCGGCAATGACCGGCGCCGGGGACTCCGGGTGCACCAGTACCTTAGCGTCCGGGTGTTGACGCTTCAATGCTGCCAGTTCCCGGCCCTTGAACTCTTCGTGCACAACGCAGCTGCCCTGCCATAACAGCATATCGGCCCCGGATTGTGTCTGTACGTATTCACCCAGATACTTGTCCGGCGCCCAGATGATTTTTTTGCCCTGCTGCGCCAGGTGCCTGACCACCTCCACGGCGCTGCCAGAGGTCACCATCCAGTCGGCGCGTGCCCTGACCGCAGCGCTGGTGTTGGCATAGACCACCACGGCACGGTCCGGGTGGTCGTTGCAAAAAGCATCGAACTCGGGGGCAGGGCAACCAATGTCTAAAGAGCAGTCCGCGTGCAGGTCCGGCATCAGTACCCGTTTTTCCGGGTTCAGGATCTTGGCGGTTTCCCCCATGAAGCGCACCCCGCATACAACCAGGGTTGAAGATTTGGCCTCATGGCCGAAGCGCGCCATATCCAGCGAGTCCGAGACGTAACCGCCGGTGGCGTCGGCAAGCAACTGCAAGTCTGAATCGGTGTAATAGTGCGCCACCAGGGTTGCATCCTGCTCCCGCAACAGGTGTTTGATCTCCCCGATGAGCTGTTCGCGCTGTTCCCGGTCAAGCCGCTCAACCACCGTTTCGGGCACGCGTTGCGGCGGCAAGCGAAAGTCCGGGAGTGTAATGGCGTTGTGCATGGCTTGAGAACCTGTGCCGGCAGCTGCTTCGCCGGAAGGTGAATGAATATCGCC
>JAPORZ010000203.1 GCA_026709915.1 Gammaproteobacteria bacterium | reverse complement strand
CCGAACACGGGGATACGGCGCGCCCCGGCTTGCAGTGTTGCCTGCATTTGCCGGTGGCCGTGACCGTGAATAACCAGCTCTGCGCCGGGGCCGGCCAGGGTTGACAGCAGCGCGCCGGCATCACTGAGGCCGCGCCTGGAACTCATGGAATGCGGGCTGTGGTGCAGTGTGACGATACGGTACAGGCCCTGTTGCGCGGTTGCTTCAAGCAGGTGGCTTAAGTGTTGCAGCTGCTCTTCGCCCAACCTGCCGCTGGCGTAAAAAGGCGGTGTGGGCACGGCGCTGGAGAGGCCGATGAGCGCCACCGGGCCGCGCACCCGCAGGTAAGGAAACTGTGGCCCGCGCGCCGCGGCGTCGGGGTCGCTTTGCATGTACGCGCGCCAGCGTCCGAGCGTCTGCTCCGGGTCGGCGGCAATGTAGCGATCATGATTCCCCGGCACAATTGAGATATAATCGGGCGCGCCGATGCGGTTTAACCAGGTTTCGGCTTCCCGGCATTCGCTGGCGGCGCCTAGGTGCGTGAGATCGCCGCTGATAACCAGGTGGTCCGGCTGTTGCCCTGCCAGGTGTGCCAGCGTTCGGGATAATATCTCCCTGCTGTGGGCCCGGCGTCGTCTAAGGCGCCAGGAGAGGTAGCCGAGGATACGTTTGTTGAGTAACTCCCGCCACCGGACAGGGTCCAGTGAGGTCAGGTGCGGGTCCGACAGATGCGCTATTTTCATGACGCCACAGAGTACACAGAGTACGCAGAGAAATAAACACATCCATTCCTTATGAGCAACATCCTGTACCAACCGGCAGGGCAGCCCGTAGGAACCTCTAAAAATGCTCTGCGTGGCGCCTGAGCAGAGACGGCAACGAAAAAATGCGATTTTTCATTTCCCTCATTATGCGGCGCGGGCTATGAACGGCGACCGCCGACCGCTGCCGCCACCGGCGTTGCTGGCGCGCATCGAACGGCAGTGCGCAGCGCCGGCGCCGGCGGCTTGTGCGTCGATTACGCAGGCCTTGCAGGAAACCTACGGCGCATCCTTGCAGGGCATACTGTTTTACGGTTCCTGTGTGCGGGGCATGTCGCTGACGCAGGGAGTGGCGGACGCGTTCCTGGTCGTTGACAGTTACCGCAATGCGTATTCCAAGCCCTGGCAGGTCTGGCTCAATGTCTGGCTGCCACCCAACGTGTTTTACCGGGAAATCCCTTCCGAGGCCGGGCCGCTGAGGCTGAAACTGGCGCTGATCAGCCTGGCGGATTTTACCAAGGGTATCCGGCATGGGTTTCATTCCTACCTGTGGGGGCGCTTTGCCCAACCGGCGCGCATCCTCTATGCCCGCGATGGTGCAGTGCGCGCCGAATTTCATGGCTTGCTGGCGCAGTCTGTGCTGACCTTGCTCAGCAGCACGATCCCGTCGTTGCCGGCGCGGATCAATAACGCAGAAACGATCTGGACCCATGCCCTGGCCTTGTCCTATTCCACCGAGTTTCGGGCCGAGCCCGACTCCAAGGCGGCAGAGCTGGCCCGCCACCATCTGGCCGACTATGGCGCGCTACTGGAAGACGCGCTGCCGGGGCTGGAGGCGGTGTTGCGCCGGGCTGATGACGGCAGCTACCGCCGCCTTGCCGATACTGACGCGGCGCGCAATACCCAAAAACAATGGCGCCGCCGCCGCTGGTCCGGACAGCTGCTGTGGCTGCTAAGGCTGCTCAAGGCTGCGTTTACTTTCAGCAACGGGGTCGATTACGCGGCCTGGAAGATCGGTCGCCACGCTGGCGTGGAGATAGAGGTGACACCCCGGCTGCGACGTTACCCCCTGCTGTTCGGCTGGGGCGTGTTCCTGAAACTGGTGAGGCGGGGTGTGCTACGGTGAACAATGACCACTCATTGCCACCGCAACAGGGCATTGCGGATAAAACTGTCTCCTCTGCCGCGCAGGAGGAAGGTCAGGGTGCGGGTGGCAACAACAAAAAACAACGTCGTCTCAGCGTCACCCTGGGCTTGTGGATCATCAAGTGCATAGAGCGCGCTTTGATCAAGTATTCCCGGGTCCCCGACACCCCGTTCCTGGCGCCGGATGAATTTCCCTGGGTGGCAGCGCTGGAAGCCGAGTGGCAGCCGATACGCGCGGAACTGGAACAGTTGCTGGAAGCCCCTGAGCGTATTCCCAACTTCCAGGACATCTCGCGCGATCAGATAAACCTCAGCAAGGACGACAAATGGAAATCCTACTTCCTCTATGGCTATGGCTACAAGATGGAAAATAACTGCCGCGCCTGCCCGGAAACGACGCGTATCATCGAGTCCATACCGGGCATGTTCACCGCTTTTTTCTCCGTGCTGGCGCCCGGTAAACACATACCCATACACCGCGGCCCCTATCGGGGCCTGCTACGCTGCCACCTGGCGTTGCTGGTGCCCGAACCGCGGGAGGATTGCTGGATAGAAGTGGGCGGCACGACCGCCACCTGGAAAGAAGGCCGCTGTATCGTGTTCGATGATACCTACCCGCACCGGGTGGAAAACAATACCGACGCCCGGCGCGTGGTGTTATTCCTCGACATCAAACGGCCATTGAACCTCCCCGGCGCGCTGCTCAACCGCATGGTCCTGTTTCTGATCCGCCTCTCGCCGTACATACAGGATGCCCGCCGCAACCAGGTAGCCTGGGAGAAGAGGATGGGGGATTAACGAAAAAGTTAAGAGGTGCCTTCAAGGCACCTCCGGGCCAACTCCACCCGATCCTGCAAGGAACGCATGACCGTGTTGACAACTCTTACCTCAATGCCCAACTTCTCAATGGCCGGCGCTTCGTGGGCGTCGATGTCGTCGATGACGAGGCTGTTCAGCAAGTCGCGGTAGTAGTCTGCAATCGCCAGGTTGGTTGCCGGCAGGCCCAGTTCTGCCATGATTTTCGCGGCCGGGCCTTTCAGGGCCTTGCCGCCGACGATGGGGGAGACGGCGATAACCGGCGCACGCGTCGATTGCAGGCCGGCGCGCACTCCCGGCAGGGACAGGATCGGGTCGATGCTCAGAAACGGGTTGGACGGGCACAGGATCACCGCGTGCGGCGCGTCGTTGCCCAGCAACGCGGCAAAGTCCGGGTGAGGACGCGCCGTGTCGGCGCCCGCGTAGCGCAGCGCCCGTACCCGGGGACGGCAAGCCAGACGCACGAAATAATCCTGGAACGGCAGGTCGCCCTGGTCGGTGCAGACAATCGTCTGCACCGGGTCGTCGCTCATGGGCACGAGCCGCTGCGCAATGCCCAGGGAAGCGCACAGTGATTGTGTGACCGCGGCCAGCCCCAGGCCTTGTTGCAGCCCTTGGGTACGGTAAATATGGGTGGCAAGGTCCTGGTCGCCCAGGTTGAACCAGTCCGATCCGCCGAGCCGGGACAGCGCGCGCATGAAGTTCCAGGTCTCGCCGGCCAGGCCCCAGCCCCGTTCCGGGTCGGCCACCCCGGCCAGCGTGTACATCACTGTATCCAAGTCGGGCGAGATATGCAGGCCCAGGTGCCGGAAGTCATCACCGGTGTTGACCACCGTCAACAGTTCAGCCGGTTTGAGTAGCCGGCTGAGTCCAAGCGCCAGCTTGGCGCCGCCCACACCGCCGCACAGGGCAAGGATGTTGGTTGTCATGGGCTTCGTATCAGTCGGGGACGGATTTCAAGGCTGCCCCATATCCCCCACAGAGCCAGGGTCGTCAGGTTTATCATTACCTGTATTACCTGAACAAGTCCTTGACAGGGTCTCTTATCAGGGCAGACGCGTTATTGGCGGGACCGTCCAGGTCCAGGCCCTTGACCAGCACCGCGGGAATGCCCTGCGCCGCTTGTCCCATAACCAGCGAGGCCGCGGCGGCAATTTCATCGGCGATGCCCACCTCGGTCACGCGCAACGGATTGCCGTGCCGGTCATGGACGCCGCGCAGGTCCAGCAGGCAGGGCATGCCGGCGGCGCCGATGGCAATACCGGTGACGCCGTTGCGCCAGGCGCGCCCGGCGCTGTCGTTGATGATGACGCCCAGGTTGACGCCCAGGCCTGGTGATAAACGGGCTTGCAGCTGCGCGGCGCTGGCATCGGGGTCTTCCGGCAGCAACAGCGCCCGTTCTGAACGATTGTTCCGAGGGATATTTGAATGATCGATGCCGGCATTGGCATGAACAAATCCCAGTTTGTGCTCCACGATCAATACATTCTGCCGATACCTGACCACGCGCTTGGACTGAGACAGGATCAGCTCCACCAGGCGTGCGTCCTTGCCTGTTGCCTCGGCCAGTTGCAAGGCTTGTGCCGAAGGCGTTACCGCGGCCAGATCAACGTACCGGTTCTCCGCCTTGGACACGATCTTCTGGGCGATAACCACAATATCGCCGGCGCTGACACAGTGCGCTTGCAGGCACGCCGTCAACAGCGCCGCCAGGTCATCACCCGGCATGACCTCACCGATACCGCGCAGCGGCAGCAGCTGTACTCCGGCGCCAGATTTTTTGCTGTTCATGGGGTTATAATACCCTGTCTGCCGAGTAAGTATTTGTCACTCACTGAGAGAAGGCCGCCTCTAAACCTTCATTAGCAGGGTACCGCACACCTCGCCAGCATGTAAGTCCGTCATGCCGGCCAGGGATTGGCCGGTATCCAGTGACAGAGCCTGCCCCGGTATGTTGTCAGCCGGGGGACGTAAACAGGCCAGACCAGGTGAAATTTACATAGCAAATCAGAGGTTACTAAAAAACCATGTCAACGGATAAACACACACTTCCGGCAGCACATGAGCTGCATATCGGCGTTGTTGGCGCCGGGGTCATGGGGCGCGGCATTGCCCAGTTGTTCCTGCAGGCCGGGTATCCTGTGCGGCTGTACGATGCCCAGGCCGAGGCGCGAGACCGCGCCGCTGAGTTCATTGACAATATGCTCGAGCGTCAGGTCGCCAAAGGTAAATATACCCGCAGCGAAGCGGACACCATGCTGGCCGGTCTCACCCGCTGCCATGCCATAGACGAGTTGGCTTCCTGCCGGGTTGTCATCGAGGCGGTAGTGGAGCTGCCGGACGTGAAGCGGCAGTTGTTTGCGGAACTGGAGCAGATCGTCTCTGCCGAGGCCATCCTGGCGAGCAATACATCTTCCCTGCTGGTCTCGGACATCGCCGCCGCCTGTACCAGGCCGGCGCGCGTCGCGGGCCTGCATTTTTTCAACCCGGCGCCGCTGATGCGGGTGGTCGAGGTGATACCCGCGACACTGACCGACGCGGCGGTGGTGGAACAGCTGTCAGCGCTGGTGGCGAGTACCGGCCATCGCGCCGTGGTTGCTGCGGACCAACCGGGGTTTCTGGTGAACCATGCCGGGCGCGGCTATGTCACCGAGGCGTTGCGCATCCTGGAGGAGGGGGTGGCGCAGCCTGAGGACATAGATCGGGTGATGCGCGAAGCCATGGGCTTTCGTATGGGGCCATTTGAACTGCTGGATCTGACCGGTCTGGACGTATCCGGGAAGGTGATGCAGTCCATTTACGATCAATTCATGCAGGAACCCATGTATCGCCCTTCCGCGCTGGTCGCGCCCAGACTGGCGGCGGGGCTGTTCGGACGCAAAACCGGACGCGGGTTTTACCGCTATGAAGACGACCGCAAGGTAGAGCCTGAACAGGCGCCGGCGCCGAAAGTGACTTACATGAAAGTATGGCTGGATGACGAAGCCGGTGCTGTAAGCTGGCAACTGGCCGAAGAATTGCAGGCTGCCGGCGCCCGCATCATGGACTCGCCGGTAGCCGTTGATACCATGGTGTTGTTACAAACCTGGGGCAATGACGTCAGCCAGCAGTGTGCCGAGTCCGGGCTGGACCCATTACGCGCGGTAGCGCTTGACCCGTTGCCCGGGCTCGATAAGCGGCGCACCCTGATGCTGTCGCCGGTCACGGCGCCGCAAGTACGGGACAGCATGCACGGCTTGCTGGCGGCGGGCGGCGTACCGGTGACGGTGATCAACGACAGTCCCGGCTTCATCAGCCAGCGCATCCTGGCCGTGATCGTGAACATTGCCGCCAATATCGCCCAGTGCCGTATTGCCAGCGTGTCTGATATCGAAGCCGCGGTGACCCTGGGGCTGGGCTATCCGCAAGGGCCGCTGTCCTGGGGGGATGAGGTTGGTACGGAGGCGATTGTGGAAATCCTGGAGAACCTGCATGATCAGACCCTGGATCCGCGCTACCGCCTGAGCCCCTGGTTGCGCCGGCGGGACCTGTGTGGTGTTCCCTTGTTGACTGAGGAAGTAGATCGAGGTTGACCCGGATATGAACAGCAACAAAGTGGTCACCCGCTTCGCCCCCAGTCCCACTGGTTTCCTGCACCTCGGCGGCATCCGCACGGCGCTGTTTTCCTGGCTGTATGCCCGGCGCCACGACGGGGAGTTCCTGCTGAGAATAGAAGACACCGACCGTGAACGCAGCACCGACGCGGCTCTGCAAGTTATCCTGAAGGGCATGAACTGGCTGGGGCTGGCCCATGACCGGGACATCGTATATCAGTCGCGGCGTACACAACTGTACCAGGATGTGATACAGCGGTTGCTGGAGCTGGGCCGGGCCTATTACTGTTTCTGCAGCAAGGAAGAACTCGACGCCATGCGCACACAGGCCCTGAGCAAGGGCGAAAAACCCCGTTATAACGGCAAGTACCGCGATCTGGGTCGGCAGCCTGTGGCCGGCGAGACACCCGTGGTGCGCTTCAAAAATCCCCTGGATGGCGAGGTGGTCATTAACGATTCTATCCAAGGCCGGGTGGTGATCAGCAACCGGGAACTGGATGATTTAATCATCGCCCGCGCCGACGGGTCGCCGACCTACAACCTGACCGTGGTGGTGGACGATGCCGATATGGGCATCACCCATGTCGTGCGCGGGGACGATCACCTAAACAATACGCCCCGTCAGATCAATATTTTCAACGCGTTGGGCTTTGCTACGCCGAACTACACACATATCCCCCTGATCCTGGACCCGCAAGGCAAAAAACTGTCCAAACGCCATGGCGCCGCCAGCGTACTGGAATACCGCGAGCAGGGCTACCTGCCGGAGGCCTTGCTGAACTACCTGGCGCGCCTGGGCTGGTCTCACGGCGACCAGGAAATATTCAGTGTGGACGAATTGATTGCACTGTTTGACTTAAGCCGGGTGAACAAGGCCGCGGCCGCGCTGAACCCGGACAAGCTGGCCTGGTTGAACCAGCATTATCTCAGGGACAGCAAGGCGGAACGGATTGCCTGCCTGCTAAAAGAAAAACTGGTCGGCCTCGGCGTGGACGTAAGCGGGCCACCTGACCTTAAAGAAGTGGCCCGGATACAGAAAGAGCGTGTGAAGACTGTTGTGGAGATGGCTGAACAAAGCCGGTTTTTCTACCAGGAGTTTGCCGAGTATGAGCCGACGTCTGCAAAAAAACACCTGCGCCCCGTGGCGCTGGAGCCGTTGCGGCAGGCGCGTGCGGCATTGACCGGATTGGAAACCTGGGAGCGGGAGGCGTTGCACCGGACTGTTGACAATGTTGCACAGCAACTGGGCATCAAATTCGGCAAGATTGCCCAACCGTTGCGGGTCGCAGTGACCGGCACTGCCGTTTCCCCCGCCATCGACGTTACCCTGGAGTTGCTGGGGCAGGCGCGGACCCTGTCCCGCCTGGCGCGCGCCCTGGCATGGATTCAGCGCCGGATTGAGGCAGGATGATATGTAAAGGGCACCTCTAAAATTAGAGGTCACCTAAACAAGGAAAAACCGGATTTGACAGTCAATAATGCCTGGTCTATACTGCGCCCGCACGTTGCCGGTTCAGTATGCCCGAGAAAACCTCTAAAAATGCCCTCCGTGGCGTTTTTAGAGATGCCTTTGAACTGTTCAGTGCGGGGCCATAGCTCAGTTGGGAGAGCGCTACAATGGCATTGTAGAGGTCGTCGGTTCGATCCCGTCTGGCTCCACCAGAGCTTCCACCTGTCCCCTTCGTCTAGAGGCCTAGGACATCGCCCTTTCACGGCGGCAACAGGGGTTCGACTCCCCTAGGGGACGCCATTCCAGGCACAGATAGCCGAAGCGTCATGGCTTTGGCTATCTTGCAGTAACCTCTGATTTTCAAAGGCGCCCTTGCTAAAACGACATAGTTGCATCCTTGGGAGGCGCCAGAAATGCCGGCTTGCTTGCCGTCAACAGACTGCGCACAAAATGTAAACAAGCCGCCTCTCCCAGCGGCGCGTCCATCCCGAACATTTCCAGTTCGGGCCCGGTAGTCTGTTGACCGTCACTGCCGCGCCGCGTTTTTTTCCAGGATAAGTTTGCTTCCCAGTGGTAATCTTCGGTGCGAGAGACTTGCAGGGTTACTTCCCAGGCTTTCCCAGGCCAGTCATCTTGCGCCTCACTGCGCCGGATCACGCTGCCCGGTTTGCGCCTGTCCAATTCCTGCGCCAGCGCGTCACACAGGTTTGTGATGATCATGATACGGGTTTCCGGGCCACCATGGCATGAGAGCAAGAGCGGCGCTGCGTGCGCCCCGGCGCCGAATACAAACGTCCCAATGACAAGAGCAGCGGCCATAAGGCCACCTCTAAAAATTAGAGGTGGCCGTGCAGCATAAGGATATGCTGCCATTTTTAAGCACGTCAGTGCTTGAAAATGACGGAAATGAAAAATCATACTTTTTCATTTCCGTCGCTAAAAATGCCACGGAGGGCATTTTTAGAGGTTCCCATAGGTATGCAGCGCATGGAAATCGACAGGTCAGGAGGTGGAATGCGCCAAGCATACTACGGCCCAGCAATGAAGCCAATAGCATTTTGCTGTAGTATAGGGCCACCACCTACCGAATTTTCCATTATCTCATCAGCATGAACATCCTTGTTACCGGCTGTGCCGGATTCATCGGCGCCGCGCTGGCCAGACGCTTGCTGGAGCGGGGGGATGAGGTTATCGGGGTTGATAACCTGAATGATTATTACGATCCCGGGTTGAAGCGCAAGCGGTTGGGGTTGCTTCAGGATTTCGACAACTTCCGCTTCCACAAAGCGGACATTGCCGATGCGGCGCGGATGACGGCGCTGTTCCTGGAGGTGGCGCCACTGCGGGTGGCGCATCTGGCGGCGCAGGCCGGGGTGCGTTATTCCATCAGCCATCCTCACAGTTATATCAGCGCCAATATTGCGGGGTTTCTGAATGTTCTGGAAGGGTGCCGCGCGGTGCAGGCCGAGCACCTGGCGTATGCTTCGTCCAGTTCGGTTTACGGGGCGAATGCGAAGCTGCCTTACGCCGAGTCGGATCCTGCCGCACATCCGGTTTCCCTGTACGGCGCAAGCAAGCGGGCTAACGAATTGATGGCGCACAGCTACAGTGTCCTGTACGACCTGCCAGTGACCGGCCTACGCTATTTTACCGTGTATGGGCCTTGGGGGCGGCCGGACATGTCGCCCATGCTGTTTGCCGGTAAGATCTGCGCCGGCGAGCCGTTGCAGGTCTTCAATCAGGGCCGGCACCACAGGGATTTTACCTATATTGACGATGTGGTGGAGGCAACGTTAAGGATACTGGATCGAGCGCCGGCGCCGGCCGGGGACTGGGACGCGCTGCGGCCCGATCCGTCCTCAGGACCGGCCAGCTTCAGGGTTTATAATATCGGCAACCAGCGCGCAGTGAACCTGCTGGATTACCTCAGGACGCTGGAGCAGGCAATAGGCAGGAAGGCCGTGCTTGAGTATGTTGATGCGCAGCCGGGAGATGTGCTCGATACCCTGTCTGACTCGTCGAAGTTGCAGCAGGAATTTGGTTTTGTGCCGCATGTTTCGCTGGAACAGGGCATAAAACAGTTTGTTGGGTGGTATAAGGGGTATTATGGCGTCCCATAAGGTAACCTCTAAAAATTAGAGGTTGCCACAGGTTGCGTGGCGCACTCTGCTAGCTGCCGAACCCCGGCTGGCGCCGGCGTGACGAGTGGAGGCAGGACGACGACATATATTTTTAGTTACGGGTGCAAATGAATAACAACAGAAAAATCTCCGTTATCGGCCTGGGCTATGTGGGCTTGCCCGTGGCGGTCGCGTTTGGTCGCCTGGGGGAGGTAATCGGGTACGACATCGACGCGCGGCGCGTCATGGAACTGGAACAGGGGCAGGACAGCACCGGGGAACTAACTGCCGAGGAGTTGGCGGCGACGCATATCGTCTTTACTTCAGACAGCCGGCAACTCAAGCAGGCCGATTTTCACATCGTGGCCGTGCCGACCCCTATTAACGATGCCAAGAACCCGGACATGGAGCTGCTGACTGCGGCGTCCGCGACTCTGGGGCGCGCCATCGGCAAGGGCGATATTATCGTCTATGAATCCACTGTCTATCCCGGCGCCACCGAGGAGATCTGCGCGCCCATCCTGGAGCGGGAATCGGGTCTGGTATGCGGGCAGGATTTCCACCTGGGCTATTCCCCCGAGCGTATTAACCCGGGTGATAAGGAATACACGTTCACCAATATCAGGAAAATCGTAGCGGCCCGGGAGCGTGCCGCGCTTGACGTAATCCGCCAGGTTTATGAGAGTGTGGTAACGGCAGGCGTGTATGAGGCGTCTTCCATCAAGGTGGCGGAAGCGACCAAAGTTGTGGAGAACATTCAACGGGACGTCAATATTGCCTTGATGAACCAGTTGGCGCTGATCTTCGATAAACTCGATATTGATACCGGCGAGGTGCTGGACGCGGCCGCGACCAAATGGAACTTCCTGCGCTTCACGCCAGGGCTGGTGGGCGGCCACTGCATTGGGATCGACCCGTATTATCTGGCCTACCGGGCGGCGCGCAGCGGTTATATTCCAGACTTGATCTTAACTGCGCGCAATATCAATGACGGCCTGGGTAACCATATCGCCGCGCAGGTTGTGAAAGCGCTGCTGCAAGCGGGTTGTGCGCCGGACAACAGTCTGGTCACGGTGCTTGGCCTGTCTTTCAAGGAAAATGTGGGCGATACCCGCAATACCCGGGTCGTCGATATCATCCGTGAACTGGAGCAGTTTAACGTGCCGGTGCAAGTCAATGACGTGCATGCAGACCCGGCTCGGGTCAGGCAGGAGTATCAGCTTGAGCTGGTTGATCTGCCGGCCCTGCAACCAGCCGCTGTCGTGTTACTTGCCGTGCCGCACCAGGCCTACCTGGACCGCGGCTGGGGCTGGATACGCAACCTGCTCAAGGAGCAAGCCGGGATTGTGTATGATGTTAAAAGCCGCCTGTCTCGGGACACGGCGCCCGCTGGCGTGCAGCTGCTGAGGCTTTGACGAACAGTGGTCAGGGATAAAAGATACGCATCCGGCTCGACGCCTGTCTTCAGGCTTGCCGGGACAGGTTGGCGCTGCAACGACGGTCGGTTTTTGACGACAACGGGTGATCAGCAATGAATGTCGCCATGGTCGGAGCAGGTTATGTGGGGCTGGTTTCCGGCGCCTGTTTTGCCGAATTTGGCGCCAACGTGACCTGTATCGACAATGATCGGGAGAAGATCGGCAAGCTCCGGGAAGGCGTTATTCCCATCTATGAACCCGGCCTGACAGACCTGATAAGCAAAAATCTGGAGCAGGGCAGAATTACCTTCAAGGCCGGCTATGACGCTACGGTCGGCGCCTGTGACCTGGCGTTTATCGCAGTGGGTACGCCCTCGCGTCGCGGTGATGGCCATGCTGATCTGAAATACGTATATCAGGCGGTGCGAGAGCTGGCGCCCTGGCTGCGCGGCTACACGGTGATAGTGGACAAGTCCACGGTGCCGGTCGGCACTGCCCGTAACATCAAACGCATCATCAGGGAGGAAAATCCCAAAGCCGATTTTGACGTGGCCTCCAACCCCGAGTTCCTGCGCGAAGGGGCGGCCTTGTCCGATTTTATGCGTCCGGACCGGGTGGTCATTGGCGTGGAAACGGCGCGCGCGGAACAGTTGTTACGCGAATTGTACCGGCCGCTCAACCTCATTGAGACGCCCATGGTGGTAACCGGCCTGGAAAGCGCCGAACTCATCAAGTACGCGGCGAATGCGTTTCTGGCCACAAAAATCAGTTTTATCAACGAGATGTCGGCCCTGTGTGAAGCGGTGGGCGCGGATGTGCACGCGCTGGCCAGGGGGATGGGCCTGGATGGGCGCATCGGCAGGAAGTTCCTGCACCCGGGCCCCGGTTATGGCGGCTCCTGTTTCCCCAAGGATACCCGGGCCCTGGTGCGCATCGCGCAGGAAAACAACGTCACCAGCCGCATCGTAGAGGCAGTGATGGAAGTAAACGAGGCACAGAAGGCACGCATGATCAACAAGATACGCACTGCCCTGGGCGGCAACGAAAACGGTAAGACCCTGGCGGTGCTGGGCCTGGCCTTCAAGCCGGAAACGGACGACATGCGCGACGCCCCGGCCCTGTCCATCCTGCCCAAGTTGATCGAAAACGGGGTTGCCGTACATGCGCATGACCCCCAAGCCATGCCCGAAGCCAAGGACCTCCTGCCCGAATCAGTGTTGTATTTCGACGATATCTACGCTGCCCTGTCCGGGGCCGACGCAGTGGTGTTGCTGACGGAGTGGAACGCCTACCGCGGCCTGGACCTGACCCGCGTCAAGGCGCTCATGCGCGGCAATGTGTTCCTGGACCTGCGCAACGTGTACGAGCCGGACACAGTGCGCGCCGTTGGGTTTGAATATTATTGTGTGGGGCGCTAGTGCGATCGACTGTGGCAAAATAAAATGAGTATAAAAGAACAAGCAGCGCCGCGGGTAGCCGTTATCGGTTGTGGTTACTGGGGCAGAAATCTGGTGCGTAACTTCGCCGGCCTGGAGACGCTGGCAGCGGTGTCTGATACCGACCCGGAGCTGGCGCAGCGATTCGGCACACAGTATCAGGTGGAAGCCCTTACGTTTGAGCAAGTCCTCCAGGCCCCGGATATCGACGCAGTCGCCATCGCCACGCCTGCAGTGACTCATTCGGACTTTGCCGAACAGGCATTGGTGGCGGGCAAACACGTATTTGTTGAAAAACCCATCGCCTTGAATGTGGATGCCGCCGAAGCGCTGAACGCTCTGGCCAGGCAACGGGGCAGGGTGTTGATGGTGGGGCACCTGCTGCAGTATCACCCGGTGTTCCGGCGTCTTAAGGAACTGGTTGAACAGGGGGAATTAGGGCGTTTGCGCCATATCTATTCGCATCGCCTGAATCTGGGCAAGGTACGGCGCGAGGAGAATATCCTCTGGAGCTTCGCGCCGCATGACGTCTCCATGATCCTGTCGTTGGTCGGCGCCGAACCGGACCGTGTCGCGGCCGTGAGCAGTTTTTTTCTGCACTCACAGGTGGCCGATGTGACCACCACCCATCTGACTTTCCCCGGTGGGGAGAATGCTCATGTGTTCGTGTCTTGGTTGCATCCTTACAAGGAACAGAAGCTGGTGGTTGTGGGCGACGAAGGGATGGCGGTGTTTGACGATACCCTGGACTGGGAGCGGAAACTGCTGTTATACCGACATAAAATCCTCTGGAAAAACGGTTTTCCGACACCGGACAAGGCCGAAGCCGAGGCGGTTGCCGTCACCGCGGCGGAGCCATTACGGCAGGAGCTCGCGCATTTCCTGGACTGTATTGCCGGCAAGACTCAATGCCGCACCGACGGGGATGAGGGCATCCGGGTGTTAAGAGTGTTACAGGCCTCGGAGCGGGATATACTGAAACAGCACACTCGTCAGGGGATGCACGGCGTAAAGGTGGGGGCACAACAGATGACAGACTGTTTTATCCATGAAACGGCGGTGGTTGATAGTCATTGCCGGATTGGCAAGGGTACGAAAATCTGGCACTTCAGCCATATTCTGGCCAACTCCAGCATAGGGGAAGATTGCATACTGGGACAGAACGTCATGGCCGGGCCGGATGTCAATATCGGCAATCACTGCAAGGTACAGAACAACGTCAGCATCTATAAGGACGTTACCCTGGAAGACGGCGTATTTTGCGGGCCTTCCTGCGTATTCACAAACGTGAATAATCCCCGTGCGGAACTGGAAAAGAAGGACCAGTTTGCTCCGACCCTGGTCAGACAGGGCGCGACCATCGGCGCCAATGCGACCATCCTGTGCGGCATTGAGCTGGGACAGTTCTGCTTCATCGCAGCCGGCGCCGTGGTGACCAAAGATGTAAAGCCGTTCGCGCTGATGGTGGGCTCACCGGCAAGACAGGTCGGCTGGGTGGGGCATTACGGTGAGCGGTTGAGTGATGACCTGGTGTGCCCGACAACAGGACAACAGTATCGCCTGGACCGCAACGGCCTGCTGATAGCAGAGGACTGACGTTGACGGCACAACCCTTGGAATTTATCGACCTGAAGACGCAACAGACGCGCCTGGGTGACAGGATTCCGCGGGCAATCCAACGGGTGCTGGATCATGGTCGCTACATCATGGGGCCGGAAGTGCAGGAACTCGAAGCACAGCTTGCCCGCTTCAGCGGCGCCCGGCACGTCATAAGCTGCGCTAGCGGCACCGATGCCCTGGTCATGGCCCTGATGGCAAAGGAAGCAGGGCCTGGAGACGCCATATTTGTCCCGGCCTTCACTTTCGTCGCAACTGCAGAAGCAGTCGCCCTGCTGGGCGCCACCCCGGTGTTTGTGGATGTCGATCCGCACAGTTATCTGCTGGACCTGGCAAGCCTTAAGGCCGCACAGCAAACCGCTACCCGGAACGGCTTGACGCCGAAAGGCGTTATTCCCGTAGACTTGTTCGGCCAACCCTGTGCTTATACGGAAATAAACCGGTTTGCCCGGGAACAGGGCTTATTCGTCATCGCCGATGCCGCTCAGAGCTTCGGCGCGCGCTTGGGTGGCAGTCGGACCGGCGCCCTGGCAGAGTTGACCACCACCAGTTTCTTCCCGGCCAAGCCTTTGGGTTGTTACGGCGACGGGGGCGCCTTGTTTACCGATGACGACGAACTTGCCGACAGATTGAGGAGCCTGCGGGTGCACGGCAAGGGCAAGCACAAATATGACAACGTCAACATTGGTCTCAACGGCAGGCTGGATACTATGCAAGCGGCAATACTGCTGGAAAAACTGTCGATATTTGCAGAAGAGATTATGCTGCGTGACCGCATTGCACAGCAGTATGGAAAGCTGCTGGAGGATTGTGTCGAGATCCCTGTGGTACGTTCCGGTTGCACTTCTGTTTGGGCGCAATATACGATAACAACAGCGCAACGCGACGCCGTCGCGCAGGGATTAAAGCAACAGGGCATACCAAGCGCAGTCTATTACCCCAGCCCCCTGCATCGGCAGACTGCCTACGCCGCTTACCCCCAAGCGCCGAAACTGACTGTTTCCGAACGCCTGTCCACCCAAGTGCTGAGTCTCCCCATGCATCCCTACCTGGAGGAGGATGCGCAGCACCGGATTTGCGCCGCGCTACGGCAGGTGTTACAGCCATAGGCTGCCCGTAGGGTTGCGTCCACGGATGGACGCAATGAGGGAAATGAAAAGTCACACTTTTTCATTTCCGTCGCTGCTTATGTGCCACGGAGGGCATTTTTAGATGCTTCCTATCAGTACCTTAAATCCTCTACGGCGACATTGAGCACACGGGCGATAGCAGCCAGGGTTTTTGCGGCAACGCTACGCCTGCCGGTTTCAATCTGTGACAGATAAACCGAATGCACCCGCACCGACTTGGCAAGCTCCTGTTGGGTCATGCCGCGAAACTTGCGATACACTTTGAGCGGGCAGTCGCCAGCCAGAAGACTGTCTGCTACTTCAATAGGAAAAGCTTCATCGATACTGGATTTGACTTCATTGTACAGGTTTTCATCCGTCGGTGGTTCCACCGCACTGCCCATTCTCAGGTGATGATACACCCGCCAGGGAATCACTGCGAACATTGGGTTGCCTTTACTGTCACGAATAATTTGCGGTTCCGTCATGCCGGCTTGCCCTATTTGCGCACATCTGCTCGCGCACCGATGTGCAGGACCTCGATCCGACGAGCCTCGTCATCCCGGTCCAAAATTATCCGGTGGTCTTCGCTCAGCAGCTTGAAGCCCCGATTGCCGGGTAACGGCTTAAGTGCCATATCTCCCCGGTCAGGGTCTTCCACCAGCCGCTCCAGAAGCTGGCGTATGTGCCTGGCATACCTTGCCGGCATATCCAGTAATGCCTTCACGGCTCGTTTGCGTATGGTCAAGTGATAAGTCATATTCTGTAGATACATTATTTCGCTCTGCTACGTTCATGGGTTTAAGCGATAGCATTACCCGAGCAGGGCGGATTGAAAAGCAAAAGATTCGAAAAAATGTGACAAAAGTCACATTTTTTGAAAAAAAGTTGAGTGGAAAGGGAACGCGCTGTCAGTTTGGGGGCAATACCATAGACATTATGGTTCCCTCAAGAGATTTACAGCAATAATTACCGGGCAGGCTATAATAAACAACGACAACAGGCCACCTCTAAAAATTAGAGGTGGCCGTGCAGCATTATGGACATGCTGTCATTTTTAAGCACGTAAGTGACTGAAAATGACAAATCGTCAGGATAGACGATTTGCAAACTACATCCGTGTAGTTTGCCCCAATGGGGCCAGCTGCGCTGTCCAAATTCGTTCCGGACGAATTTGTGCACAGCCACAAGCTGCCCGTAGGGTTGCGTCCACGGATGGACGCAATGAGGGAAACGAAAAATCA
>JAPORZ010000025.1 GCA_026709915.1 Gammaproteobacteria bacterium | reverse complement strand
GGTGGTTTGTGCGTGGTATTGTTGGTTGAGAAAGTGTGTCAGCCGCTCACCACATTGTCCCGAAGGTAAACGGGTAACGCCTGTTCTGCACTGACGCGGCGACCGGCGTTGTATTCTTTTGCTGCCAGCGGCAGTATGTCTTTTGCCAGGGGGAAGCGTTCCGGGTCGGCGCCTGTGACTCGCCCTGACAGGATGCGTTCCAGCGGCTTGCGGTAGGTCTTCCAGCCGCTGCCGATGGCGAAGATTGGTCGGTTGCCGCGCACCTTGAGCGCCGCTGGCGCGGTGACCTGTTCGGCGGCTACCGGTGTTGCCAGGCCGTCTGCGTCGGGTTCGTACAGGCTCCAGTATATTTCCCCCATGCGTGCGTCGATGGCGGCCAGTATGATGGTGTCCTGACCGGGAGTGGTGTGTGGTAGCGCTTGCCCGGGCGCGGTGGGCGGGGGCGCAAGTCCAAGGCCTGCGGAACTGTCCAGCGCTGCCTGTGCCAGTGCGGCCAGTGAGGAAACAGGCAGTACCGGCAGGCTGGCGCCGCCGGCCAGCCCTTGGGTTACTGCGGCCGCGATGCGCACGCCGGTAAAGGCCCCGGGACCCCGACCGAAGGCAATGGCGTCAAGATCGTTCAGGTTCAGTCCGGCGTCTGCCAGTACTGCGTCCACCATGGGCAGGATCAACTCCGCATGGCGGCGCGGCGCGAGGTCGTGGCGCTCGTGCACGGCAAGGCCTGACAACAGGGCTGCAGAGCAGGCTTCTATGGCTGTGTCCAATGCGAGGATGTTCATGGCTGGACATTATAGTCCATTCGTAACTACTCGCTCCCTGGTCGTCATTCCTGCATTCGCAGGCATGACGGTGAGGAGAGCGGGAATGACAAACAGGGGGCGGGTAGTTACGTCTATTCTTATATCCTCTCCCGTTGCGCTTCAAGAGAGGTGGAAAAAGGCGCGGCAACGCTGTTCCTGCCCGGCGATAACTGTAGGTATCCTCTAAAAATGCCCTCCGTAGCATTTTTGCTATGTAAATTCTGAAAATTTACATATAGTCGGGGTGTGCGGCGCCCTGATCATGAGGGTTTAGAGACGGAAACGGAAAAGTGTGATTTTCCGTTTCCCGCATTTTCAAGCACTTACGTGCTTAAAAATGGCAGCATGTCCTTATGCTGCACGGGAACCTCTAATTTTTAGAGGTTCCCTGTATACTGACGGGATGTTCAGCCCCTTCCAAGCCTTTATTGGACTGCGTTACGTCAGGGCCCGGCGGCGCAACCATTTTATTTCGTTTATATCGCTGGTATCCATGCTGGGGATTGCCATCGGGGTGCTGGCGCTGATTACTGTGTTGTCGGTGATGAACGGGTTTCAGCAGGAGCTCACCGGGCGTATCCTGGGCATGGCGTCCCATGTCGAGGTCATCAGTAACGACGGCGTCCTGCATGACTGGCGCACAGTGGCTGCGACCCTGGCGCAGGGCGAGGGCATCGTGGGGGCGGCGCCGTATTTTCGCGCCGAAGGGATGCTGGTGCATGAGCGGCGCGTGCACGGGGTGGCGCTGCGCGGTATTGACCCGGTGGCGGAAACCACCGTGTCCTTAGTTGCGGAAAAGATGGAAGCGGGCGAGTTCTCCGCGCTGAGACCGGGCGGGTTTGGTATGATCATCGGCGCTGAGGCCGCGCACAAACTGCGAGTTATGGTCGGTGACACCATTACCCTGGTTGCGCCCCAGCTCGGCGGCGGTGGCGGCGGCGCGGGGTTTCTGCCGCGCTTGCAGCGGTTTACCGTGGTCGGCATTTTCAGCGCCGGCATGCACGAGTTCGACAGCGGTCTGGCGTTGGTGCACTTAGACGATGCCTTGCTGTTGTTCAACCGGCCCGGCCCGGCCGGGCTCAGGTTGAAAACTGCCGACGTGATGCAGGCGCCGGCGCTCGGCAGGGCGGCTGTGCAGGCGTTGCCGGACCAGTATGAAGTGGTTGACTGGACGCGCCGGCATGCGCTGTTTTTCCGGGCGCTGAAGACCGAGAAGCAGGTTATGACGGTTATTCTCATGTTGATCATCGCGGTGGCGGCCTTCAATGTGATTGCCACCCTGATGATGGTGGTGACCGACAAGCAGGCGGATATTGCTGTGTTGCGCACATTAGGTGCAGCGCCGCGCAGCATTATGCAGATCTTCATCATTCAGGGCGCGGTGATCGGTCTGGTCGGGATCATCTTAGGGGGGCTGGGTGGGGTGTGGCTGGCGGAAAACATTAACGCCATCACGCTGGCGGCGGAACAATTACTGAACGTCAGGCTGTTCTCGCCGGACGTATATTACATCAGCGAGCTGCCCTCCGAATTGCGTTGGCAGGATGTGGGCGTGACCGTGGCGCTGGCCTTTTTGCTGGCCGTGGCCGCCACCATTTATCCGGCTTGGCGCGCCGCGCAAGTACAGCCGGCGACGGCGCTCAGGTATGAGTAAAGTGGTCGGGCGTGAGCAATGATGGCGGGGTCTTACCGGAGCTTTATCGGGTTGCGCTACGTGATGTCGAAGCGTCGCAACCGGTTTATCTCGTTTATTTCCCTGCTTGCGGCGCTGGGCATTGCCTTGGGGGTGGTCGTGCTCATCACGGTATTGTCTGTGGTCAATGGGTTTGAGCGAGCGCTGACCGAGCACCTGGTCGGCATGGAGGCCGAAGCGGTAGTCATCGGTTACGACGGTGCACTTGTGCACTGGCAGGATGTCGCCGCCCTGGCGCACCAGCATGAGGACATTACGGGCGTTTCGCCTTACGTGGAATCGGCAGGCATGGTGACATTCAAGGAACAGGTGAAAGGGGTGATGGCGCGCGGGATTTTGCCGCAAACGGAAGCGCAGGTGTCGTTTTTGGCGGAGAAAATGATCGCCGGGGAGCTGGCTGCACTGGCGCCGGGAGAGTACGGGATCATCCTGGGCGCAGATCTGTTGGCGCGGTTGCAGGCGCAGCCGGGCGACACGGTGACGCTGGTTGCGCCGGCGGCGAGAATAACGCCTGCCGGCATCCTGCCCAGGCTCAAGCGTTTTACCGTGGTGGGGGTGTACGACACCGATATGTACGAGTTCGACAGCGCCATCGTGTTTACCCATCTGGACGATGCGGCCCGGTTTTTTCGCACCGGCGGCGCCACCGGCTTGCGCCTGAAGACCACAGATGCGCGGCGGGCGTCGCGCATCAGCCGGGAGGCGTTCCGGGACGTGCCCGCACACTTGAGCGAGCGCCTCGGCGTCATCGACTGGACACAACGGCACGTGAATTACTTTCACTCGATTCAAATGACAAAGAAGATGATGTTCGTCATCCTGGTACTGATCGTTGCCGTGGCGGCATTTAATATTATTGCCACGCTGATGATGATGGTAACGGACAAACAGGCGGATATTGCGGTGTTGCGCACCCTGGGTGCGGCGCCCGCAGACATCATGCAGATCTTTATCATCCAGGGCGCGGCGCTGGGCGGCGCCGGCGCGCTGCTGGGCGTTGCCGGGGGCGTCGCTCTGGCGCTCAACATCGACACGATTGTGGCTACGCTGGAACATTACCTGCAAGTGCAATTCCTCTCGCCGGAGGTATATTTCATCAGTGAATTGCCTTCCGACCTGTACTGGACGGATGTAGCCGTGATCGCCGGCGCCGCCTTTGCGTGTGCGCTGCTGGCGACCCTGTACCCGGCCTGGCGCGCCGCTCGCACGCGCCCGGCGGAGGCGTTGCGCTATGAGTAATCCCATTACCCTGGCCTGTGCCGGCCTGCGCAAGACCTTCAGCCAGGGCGACCTGCATGTGGAGGTATTAAAAGGCATTGATCTGCAGGTGGAGGCCGGCGCCTGCATCGGTATTGTCGGTTCGTCCGGTTCGGGCAAGAGCACCTTGCTGCACCTGCTGGGTGGGCTGGATAAACCCAGCGCCGGGGCAGTAACGCTGGATGGGGTGACGCTGGCGACGCTGTCCGAGGCGGCGGTCGGGCGTCAGCGCAACCGGGCGTTAGGGTTTGTCTATCAATTCCACCATCTGCTGGCCGAGTTTACCGCACTGGAGAACGTGGCGTTGCCGTTGCTGGTGCGGGGGGAGGCGCCGCAAACCGCCGCCGCCGCGGCCACGGATATACTGCAACAAGTGGGGCTGGCCGCACGCGTGCAACACAAACCGGGGGAACTGTCCGGCGGCGAGAGACAGCGCGCCGCCATCGCCCGGGCACTGGTAACCCGCCCGCGCTGCGTGCTGGCGGACGAACCCACCGGCAACCTGGACGAGCAGACCGCCGAGCGGGTTTTCTCACTGATGTTGGAACTGAACAAGACCCACGGCAGCAGCCTGGTCATGGTGACGCATAACACCCGCCTGCTGGAGCGACTGGATAAGGTGTATGAATTAAGTGAGGGGAGGCTGGAGGTTGGGAATCAGGCAGCTTTGTGTTAACCTGAATTGATGTTATTACCGGACGCAGGGATTAACTGAAAACCTGAAGGATCATGCTCTTCAAGGGACTGTCATTTCTGCTCGGCGTTGTCGCCTGTTTCCGCTTTCCTGTGTTGCCGCCGGTCTGGGTTGTGGCGGGGTTGCCGGTGGTGGTCTGGGTGGGCTGGCGCTATCGCTCTGGTAAATTCCCGCTCTGGTTGCTGACCTGGTTGCTCGGCGGGTTGCTGTGGGCGCTGCTCAATGCACATCTGCTGTTGCAGCGGGAACTGTTGCCCGGGGATGAGGGCAAGTCGCTGTTTGTCGAAGGCGTGGTGACGTCATTGCCGCAGGCGGACGCGCGGGCGTTGCGCTTTAATTTCCGTATCGACCGAATGGACCACTACGGGCGGCCCATTATATCCGACCCGGGATTGGTCAGGCTGAGCTGGTATGACCAGGCCCAACCGTTGCGCCCCGGGGCGCGCTGGCGGCTCAAGGTCAGGCTGAAACGGCCGCATGGGTACATGAATCCCGGCGGTTTTGATTATGAGGGCTGGCTGTTTCAGAACCGCTTGCGGGCAACGGGCTACGTGGTGGCGAGTGCGGACAATATGCGGCTGCGTCCTGCTGGCCGCTTCAGTCCCGCAGCGTTGCGCTACCACCTCAGGGAACGGCTGCAGCAGGCGCTGGGCAGCGATCCGTTGGCCGGCCTCGTACCGGCGCTGGCGGTCGGCGATCGCAGCGGGTTGAGCAGCGCGCAATGGGACACGTTGAGCGCCACCGGCACTAATCACCTGATAGCTATTTCCGGCCTGCACATCGGCCTGGTGGCGGGTCTGGTGTACCTGCTCATGCTGAAGTGCTGGGGCGGGTTGCAGGCGTTCACGACCGGCCTGTCGGGTTGGGCGCGGGGTCGGATGCCGGATCGGATGCTGGACCGGATACCTGGTCGGTTGCTGGATCAGATGCTCGGTCGAATGCCAGGACGGGTGATAAGCCAGACGCCGGCCATCCGGGTGGCAGCAATCTGCGCCATGCTGGCGGCGTTGGGATACGCACTGCTGGCTGGCTTTGCGCTCCCCACCCAACGCGCCCTGATCATGCTGTGGGTGTATTTCGGCATGAAACTGTGCAACCGCACGGCGCCGTTGGGCGAGGTGCTGGGGCTGGCGCTGTTGGCGGCGCTGATACTGGACCCATTTGCAGCCATGGCGGCCAGTTTCTGGTTGTCCTTCGGCGCGGTGGCAGTGATATTTTATGGTATCGGCTACCGCGTGCACTTGTCGCAGCGGCGCCTGCGGGAATGGGGCCGGGTGCAATACATCGTCACCTTGGGCCTGATACCGGCGTTGGCCTGGTATTACCAGCAGCTGCCGGTGTTCAGCCTGCCGGCAAACCTGTTTGCGGTGCCCTGGGTCAGTTTCATCGTGATACCTCTGGTGCTTGGTGGCTGCCTGTTGTTGCTGGCCGGGGCAGATTGGTTGCTGCAACTTGCCCTGCTGTCTCTGCATGTACTCTGGCGGGCGCTGGAATTTATTGCCGCCTGGGACTTCCGGTTGCTTCCCGTCGCCCAGCCGGACCTGTTGACTCTGGCAGTGATTGGCATCGGCGTTTTGATCCTGTTGTTACCGCGCGGCAGCGCGCCCCGGTGGTTGGGACTGGTGTGGCTGGCCCCGCTGTTTTTCCCTGCCAAACCGGGGCCGGGATTCGGCGCAGTAGAGTTGCATGTACTGGATGTCGGGCAGGGTCTGGCCGCAGTGGTGCGCACGCAGAACCACAACCTGCTGTACGATACCGGCCCGGCTTTTCCCTCCGGTTTCACCACCGGCGCCGCAGTGGTCGTGCCGTTCCTGCGCAGCGTCGGTGTGGGCGCGCTGGACTTGCTGGTGCAAAGTCATGGCGACAACGACCACATCGGCGGCCTGCCGGCGGTACTGGAGGCCGTTCCCGTCGCGCAGATCATCAGCAGTGTGCCGGAAATGATTCCACCGGCACAGGTACGGCCTCCCGCAGGTGGCGCGCGCATTGGCCCGGACAGCATGGCGCTGCGGGCACAGCCAACAGCCCGGCAGGCGCCCGCGCTGCCGTTCCTTGCGGATACGCGAGTGACACACTGCCGGGACGGACAAACCTGGCGCTGGGACGGCGTGGAGTTCCGCGTGTTGCACCCGCCGCAGGCCATGGACATGTCCGCCAATGACCGTTCCTGTGTGTTACAGGTGCGCGCCGGGCAACACACCTTGTTGCTGTCCGGCGACATAGAGCAGCGCGCCGAGCAAGACCTGTTGCAACGCCACGGCGCCGCTCTGCAAGCCGACGTGCTGGTCGTCCCGCACCACGGCAGCAGCACCTCATCAACACCAGGGTTTGTGGCGACGGTTGCCCCGACTATCGCCATCTTCCCGGCAGGCTACCGCAACCGCTTCGGCCAGCCGCACCAGGAAGTGCTGACGCGCTACCGCGAACGTGGAGTGGCGCTGTTCAGCACCGCAGCGGGCGGGGCAATTCGTGTTAAGGTGGACGTTACGGGGATAACAGCGAGCGCACACCGGGAAGCGCAACGGCGTTTCTGGCATGATGGGCGTCGCCAAAAATGCCACGCAGGGCATTTTTAGATGGTTGCTATGATAGGATGCACAAATGGCCCGCGCACACAAACGTTCTCTCAGCCGCCTGTTGCTGGTGCATGAGGTGGCTTTTTTATTCCTGGTGGCGGTGACCGGGTTGCTGACCGGGGTGTCCGCTTATATCTGGCAGAAAACCTCTGCGGCGTCGGTGCGTATTAACAATTCCATTTATTTAAGCGAGCAGCTGCGCGGCGAGTTGTACCGGCAACTGCAGGAAGTGTCCGGGGCGCGCTGGTTGGGGGACGCCGAAGCGCTGGCAGTATATTATGAATATTCAAAGCGCATTGGTCGTCATTTCAACCAGTTGCGGCGCACATCTCTAACTCGGGATGAAGATGAGGTGATACAGGCGTTGCAACTGGCTTACCGCAAGATACAGATAGATATTTACCGGATTGTCGAACAGCCGGACCAGGCAGACGCAGGCTCAAGACCGCTTATCCTGGATTTTCGCGATACCGGGGACATGTTCAACGAATTTGAGGACAAGTACCTGGAGCTGAAAGCCTTGTACACCAGGCAGCATCAGGAACTGGAACAGACCATCGCCCTGTGGACGCGCTATGCGCCCGTGCTGATCCCGGTGCTGTTCCTGCTGGCGGTGGTGATCGTGATCTTCAGCAGTCGCGTGATCCGCAACAGTTTCGTGCGTCCCATGGCCGCGATCATGGCCGGCGCTGCACAGATCAGTCAGGGGCGGCTGGAGCGCCGGATCCCAGAACAGGGCGTGCAGGAGGTGGCGGAGCTGGCCGGTTCCATAAACCAGATGGCCGGCGAGTTGAAAACCAGTCGCGACGCCCTGGTTGAACATGAACGGCAAGCCGCGCTGGGCAGCTTGATCCCCGTCGTCGCCCACAACATTCGCAATCCCCTGGCCAGTATCAGGGCGACTGCCCAGGTGCTGGACGATGTGGACAATGAGGCGGAACTGAAGGAAGGCAAACAGGCCATTGTCGATACCATCGACCGCCTGGGGCGCTGGGTGAACGCGCTGGTGTCCTACCTGCATCCGTTACAGCCGGTGTTCCGGGAGGTCGGCGTGACCACCTTGCTGGATGCCGCGTTGGAATTGTTGCAGGGAAAAATTGCAGAAAAACGCATAGCCGTGAAACGGGACTACGGGGAGGCGCCGCCTGCCCTGAGCGTGGACCCCGACCTGATGGAGCAGGCTCTTTACGGGTTGCTGGCCAACGCAGTCGATGCCTCGCCGGCGGGCGCCGAGTTGTTACTGACGGTCACCGAAGACGCACAGACCGTTACCATCGGCATCCGCGATGAGGGCCCGGGCCTGCCGTTCCAGCCGCAACCGGGCAACCTCGAGCCCGGCCCCTCCACCAAACGCTTCGGCACCGGCCTTGGCATCCCCATCGCCTTCAAAATCTGCCAGAGCCACGGCTGGAGCCTGAGTTTTGATGTGGAACAGGGCCAGGGCACGCTAGTGAGAATTGTGGCGCCGCGTCAGCACGCGGCAGCCGCTTGAACAAAAGAGCACTGGCGCTATGGCTATGCACAGCAATCCGTTCGTTACCGAAACCGAGGTGCCACGCCTGAATCAGCAGATCCTGATCATAGAGGATGAGGCGGTGTTTGCCGGGGCGGTGCGCAAGCGCCTGACGCGGGCGGGGTATCAGGCTGACATTGCCGGGACGTTGGCCGCCGGCGCGGCCAAACTCAAGGAGGCGACGCCGGACCTGCTGTTGCTGGACATGCGCCTGCCCGATGGCTCCGGGCTCGATTTTCTCGCCGACCTGCAGGGTAACGACGCCAACGCGTTTCCGGTGCTGGTGATGTCCGCTTATGGTGAAATTGAGGACGCGGTGTCGGCCATGAAATCGGGCGCGTCCGATTATCTGAAAAAGCCTATTGACCTCGATGAGTTGCTGCTCGTCGTGGCGCGGGCGCTGGAACAGAATGAGCTTTCACAAAAGCTGACCTATTCCAGCAAGCGCGAACAACATGCTCATGAAGGCGCGGACTTTCTCGGTGAGAGCTCCGCGATCAAGGCGGTGCGCCAGCAGATCGAGCGCCTGCAACAGGTGACAGCCGCCAGTGCGCCGCCTACCATCCTGATCCTTGGTGAGACCGGCACCGGCAAGGATGTGGTGGCGCGGCGGCTGCATGCCGACAGCGCCCGCGGGGAACGGCCGTTCGTGCATGTGGATTGTGCCAGCCTGCCCAAGGACTTAATTGAGGCCGAACTGTTCGGCCATGAAAAAGGCGCCTTTACCAGCGCCCATACGGCCAGGACCGGTTTGATCGAAGCGGCGGAAGACGGGGTGCTGTTCATGGATGAGATCGGCGAATTGCCCATGGACTTGCAGGCAAAGCTGCTGGCCGTGCTGGAGCGCCGGACGCTGCGCAAGGTGGGCGCCACCAGGGAGCGGCCGGTGGCGGCCTGGATTATCGCCGCCACTAACCGCGATATTGAGGAACTGGCGCGGCGCGGTGAGTTCCGTTCCGACCTGTACTACCGCCTGAACGTACTGTCCATCACCCTGGCGCCATTACGGGAACGTGGCGCTGATGTGCTATTGCTGGCGCAGCATTTCATGCAGCAGAACGCCCGCCGTTACGGGATACCCGCCCTCAGCCTGTCGGCGGCGGCGGCGCAGGCGCTCAGGTCGTATCACTGGCCCGGCAATGTGCGCGAGTTGAAACATATAATCGAACGCGCGGTGTTACTATCCGGTGGCGGCGAGTTAGCGCCCGAGAATCTGGCCCTGAGTACGCCGGCGCAGCCCGACACGGAGACGGGTCTGAATCTGTCGCCCGGCGCCGATACGGACTTGACACTGGGCGATGCGGAACTGATGCTGATCAAAAACGCCCTGGAAAAATGCCAGGGCAACGTTTCCAAAGCGGCGCGGGAATTGGGCATCACCCGCATGGCCCTGCGCTACCGGATACAGAAATATAACCTTGAATGATTGGGGCAGGGGGTATTTTCAGGTAGTCCCCGCTATTCACAGCAACTGACCGGAGAGAGATATGAATGACGCCACTCGACAAGCCATTGAGGCGGCCACGTTTCGCCACCTGGTGCAATACCTGCGTGAACATACCGAGGTGCAGAACATAGACCTGATGAATCTGGCCGGTTTTTGCCGGAACTGCCTGTCCAAATGGTACCGCGCTGCGGCAGAAGAACGCGGCGAGGCGCTGGACTATGAACAGGCCCGGGAAATCATCTACGGGATACCCTATCGCGAGTGGAAAGACCAACACCAGCAGCAAGCATCTAAGGAGCAGCTCGACACCTACGCCGCGCGGCAGCCGGGGGAGTAATTATCCTACTTCTTGATGAAATAAGTGGCAACACCGCCTACTACGATACCAACAAGACTTGAGCTTAGCAGCATTTTGAAGAAATCAAAATACTCGGCTTTGTACGAATCATAAAGCAACCAAATCAGCAAGATACTGAATGCTGCGGCAACCAGAATCGAAACGCAATGACCAAATAATCGTACTCCGAGTTCGGCGTTGGTTTCTGCGTGCTCTTGGAAATTCCTAATCAAGCAGTCGATAACAATATTACGTTTGTTTTCGTTGTTGATGTGAAATGCGGCTTTTATCGCATTGCCGAATCTCAGGTATTTTTTCTCATCCATTTCTTCCCTGTTTGTGTTTGGTCGTTAAGGGCGTCGTTGAGAATTTTCTCTGACTCGGGGTTTGTTCTCAGGATTTCCTGAACTTCCGGATTGTTGAAAAAAGCTGTTGCAGCCCTTTCCAGCATTTCGTCTGCACGCCGGTATTTGTCTTTCTCAAGGTATTTCTTCACAATTTCCAGCATAGGGGCTCTCCTTGGGTACGTTACTGTCGGAGTGTAGTCTGGCGTATGGAATAATGCAACCATTTTCAGCCCCGCACCCGGGGCAGCAGGATATGCGGCCAGGGGCTGGGCATGTCGGCGCCGGGCATTTCGATGAGCGCCGGGCCGGGTTCCTTGAAGGCGGCTGTGAGGGCCTGGCGCAGTTGTGCCGGGGTTTCTGCCCGGAAACCCGGCACGCCGAAGCTCTCGGCGAAGCGCACGAAGTCCGGGTTGGTGAGGTCAGAGCCGATGACGTTGCCGCCGAACTTCTCCTGCTGATCGCGTTGCACGTTGCCGTAGGCGTTGTTATTAAAGACGATGTTCACCAGGTTCAGGCGGTATTTTACTGCGGTCGCCAGTTCCGTAGCTTGATACATAAAGCCGCCGTCGCCGCCCAGCGCCACTACTTTTTTATCGGGGTGCGCAACCTGCACGCCCAGGGCGGTGGTGTAACCGTAGCCCAGATTGCCCTGGTAGCCGCTGCTGATAAAATGCCGGGGGCGGTACACGGGAAACGCGTACCATGACACATAGCCCACCTGGGTGACCTCATCTACTAAAAAGCCATCTTCGGGCAGTTCTTCCCGGATAACCTTCAGGATACGCAGCTGCGGCCCGACCTGCCGCTGGTATTGAGCAAAGGTGGCTGCCTTCAGCCCGGTTAATTCCTGCGCGCGTGATTGACGGGCGATATTGTGGCGCGGCAGGGCGGCGGCCAGGTCTGTCAGGGCGGCTTTGGCGTCGGCGACAATACCGACCTCCGGTGTGGCAATATTTGCGATCTGTGCCGGGTCGATATCGATGCGGACGATCTTCAGGTCAGCGTCCAGTCCCCATTGCAGTTGCGGGTTGTCCAGCCTGGTGCCGACCGCCAGCGCCACGTCTGCCGTGCCCCAGAGTTGATGGCCGGCGCTGTAGGGCAGGCTCAGGTAATGCCGGTCGTCGATGATACCCTTGCCATTCCACAAGGTCGTGCTCGGCGCTTGCAGCAGCTCCGCCACCTGCAGCAGTTCGGCGCCGGCTGCCACGCAACCATGGCCGATGACGATGAGCGGGTTCTTGGCCTTGCCGAGCAGGCGCGCGGCGGCTTCGATCAGGTCCGGGTCGGCCGGCGTCGGCGCCGGCGGCGGGCACGGGGGCAGCAGCGCCACCTGCTCCTGCTTGCCCATGATGTCGGGCGCCATCTCCAGGGCGACCGGGCGCGGGCGTCCGCAGTGCATCTCCCGGAACGCCTGTTCGACCAGGCGCGGGGCCGCGGCTGGCGTTGCTGCGCGCGCCGACCACTTGGTCAGACGTTGCAGGATGCCCAGCTGATCCGGGATTTCGTGCAGGTGACCGACTCCTTTGCCGATCCATGCCGATGGGATCTGCCCGGCCAGACACAGTACCCGTTCATTCCCGGCATACGCGGTGGCCAAGGCCGCGGCGGTGTTCAACACACCGGGGCCGGGAACAACGCTATAAACCCCCACCTTGCCGGTGGCGCGCGCATAACCGTAGGCCATGTAAGCCACGCCCTGTTCATGGCGGGAATTGAAGAGCCTGACACTGTCGCCGGCGTTATAAGCGGCGTCGAACAGGTGATAGGTCTGCGCCCCCGGCAAGCCGAACAGGGTATCGACACCGTACTGGCGCAGCGAATTGATAAGCGCCTCAGCGCCGGTCATAAGAGTCATTGTGTGAGTGTTTCCCAAATTTTTCGGTGGTATTATGGTAACCTCTGAAAATGCCCTCCGTGGCATTTTTAGAGCCCCTTATACTACCTGACAGGGGCAGCGCTTCAGGCCGCTACTTTATCCCTGTCGCCAGACTGAGAACTGAGTCATGTCCGCGCCAACCAAAATCTGGTCATCAAAATTTGCCTTCCTGTGCGCCATGGTGGGCGCCTCCATCGGCCTGGGCAACTTGTGGCGCTTCTCTTATGTCGCCGGTGAAAACGGCGGCGGCGCGTTCATTATCGTCTATTTGTTGATTATCCTGCTGTTGTGTGTGCCGCTGGTCATGGCGGAGTTAGCCATGGGTCGGCGCGGGGGCAAGAGCCCGGTGCTGACCATGGTGCGGCTGTGCCAGGAGGGTGGGCACTCAAGGTTCTGGAGGAGTATCGGCTGGCTCAGTATTATGGCGCCGGTCTGTGGCTTGTGTTTTTATGCCGTGGTCGCCGGGTGGTCGCTGGACTATGTCTTTCTTGCCCTGCGCGGCGCCTTTATCAACATCACGCCAGCTGTGGCAGTGGCCCAGTTTGATGATCTGCTGGCGTCTCCCCAGCGCTTGATACTCTGGTACACCTTGTTTCTGGCAGCCACGGTCGGGGTTATCGGCCGGGGCGTCAATCGTGGCATTGAAGCGGTGACCACTTTCATGCTGCCGGCCCTGTTCGTCATGATCATCGCGTTGGTGGTTTACGGGCATCTGCAAGGGGCGCCGGCGCGCGCCTGGCAATTCATGTTCAACCCGGACTTTTCCAGCCTGACCTGGAACAGCTTGCTCATGGCGCTGGGGCAGGCGTTGTTTTCCATCACCGTGGGCACCGGCGCGCTGTTGACCTACGGCGCTTATCTGGCCAAAGACATCGCCTTGCCCGGCCCGACCTGGATAATTGCGTGCAGCGATACTCTGGCGGCTGTGTTGTGTGGTCTGGCTGTGTTTACCATCGTGTTCGCTTCCGGCCTGGACCCGGCGGGAGGTCCGGGGCTTATGTTTGTTACGCTGCCGGTGGCGCTGGGGAGCATGCCCGCCGGCCACTTTTTCGGTGTGGTGTTTTTTGTCCTGGTATTTTTTGCGGCCTTTACCTCTTCTCTGGTAATGCTGGAGCCGTTTGTGTCATACCTGGAAGACAAGGGCTATAAGCGTCTTACCATGTCGATGCTCAGTGGCGCCGTCATCTGGCTGGTCGGCCTCAGCGCAGTCTTCTCCTTCAACCTGATCGAGGAGTTCAAACCCCTGTCGTTCATCCCCTTGTATCAGGACAAGAACATGTTCCATGTCCTTGAGTTTACCGTGTCGAACGTGATGCTGCCCTTAACTGCCTTGCTCATCGCCCTGTTCGCCGGCTGGGTCATCCCGGCGCGGGCGTTACGCAATGAGATGGGCCTCAGCAACGATACGGCGTTCCGGCTATGGCGCCTGCTCACCCGCTACATCGCGCCCGTCGCGGTCGGGTGCGTATTGGTATTCGGGTTATTCTGATTGCTGACGGTCAGCGCCCGACAACTGCGCCAGACAAGCCTTGAGCAAGCGTCCGGCCTGACCGACCAGATACAACGGCAGGGACAGCAGGTTGTAATGAATGACTGTGTTGTCCGTCAGTCTGGTCTGGTGCTGCATCAATCCGGGCGGTAGCGCCGTACTGAAACGCAACGCCAGAGGAGTTTGTTTTTCCTTGATAAATTGATGTAAGGATTTAAGCGTCCCGGCGCTGCCTGATTTGACTTCCACGGGTATTACCTGTTGTCCTGAGGTCAACAGGTAATCGACCTCAGCCGCGGCGCTTTTTACCTCCCGCATCCAGCAGTGCAAGACCGGGGCTTCATAGTATTGGCCGGCATGGAGCAGCTGCTGGCCGATAAACTGTTCCGCGACCGCACCCTTGTTCACCAGCGTCAAATCCCTGTCATTCAAATCCAGCACATTGAGGTTAAGCCCCGTGCATAGCAGCCCGATGTCCAGATACAACATTTTGAATCGACGTCTGTTGATTTCGGCGCTCAGGGGAATACCGTTTGCTGCTGAATGATGAACCTTGCTGGCTATCCTGGCCATGCAAAGTTGTTGTAACGCTTCGGCAAGTTCGATGCTCCGATGCTCCCGGCTTATCCGGCTGTATTTTAATTTATGCCCCACCAGGCCGGGTAATTGGTCAAAAACCAGTTGGATACGTTCTTTCATGGCGCCGTGACTGTACTTGTTAAAGTCTTCCCGATAGGTTGCCAGAATGCCTTGGTGCACCCGGGAGGCTTCAGAAAAGTTGCCTGATTGTGCGTACCTCGCCACCGCTTCAGGCAGGCCGCCGACAATCCAGTACTGGTTCAGTAACGCCAGATACCTGTTATGGACAGGCTCGGGAATACCAGGCTCTTCCAGTGTCAGGTCACAAAGATGAGAAGCGAGGTTGGTGTGCCCCGTAGCCCGCAGAAAATCCTCAAACTGCATCGGTCCCAGATGCAGGTACTCCAGACGTCCAACCGGCATGGAAAAATGTTCATTCGCCAAGGTAAATTCCAACAGGGAACCGGCTGCAATGACGGGTAATTCCGGTCGTTCTTCGCAGAAATAGCGTAAGGCAACCAATGCCTCCGGCGCCGCCTGAATCTCATCCAGAAACAACAGGCATGAAACCGGATCAATAGTTCTGTCGGTCATCAACTCCAGGGTGGTCAGGATTTCGCCGGGGTCTCTGACGTTGAAGGCCTTGACGAATTCAGGATTACGTTCAAAATTAATCTCTACCAGCGCCAGCGACGCAAGTCTGGCAAACTCGCGCACCAGTGTCGTCTTTCCGGTCTGCCTGGCGCCGCGTATCAGTAACGGTTTACGCCTGGCTTGTGCAGACCAATCCTTCAGGAAGTCAAGTTCCCTGCGCGGCAGTGGTTGTTGCATGATTACTGTGCCGAAATACCATGGCGCAAGCGGCCGGAGCGCCAGAAAGTTATAGAGATCGCGCCAAACATGGTTGTAAAATATCAAATTAAATGATATTTTACAACCATGTTTTGTCAGTTTGTTTGATAAAAAGAAAGGTCAATCGGTATTTTGCCAGTAATTTTGCAGACAGAGGCGGGCCTTACTCTTCCTGCCGCCTGTTGCATGTCGGCAATTCGACATCCCGGAAATCCGCATTTGACAAAGCGTCAGAACGGTATAGCATGTATCTTGTGGGGCGATGGGCTGCCTCGTCAGGAACTCCATAAAAGCCCCGCTATAGTATTGACAGTTGCTGCAATTTGTGAGAAAATCCGACGGTGTGCGTTAACCACCCGCACGCCGGTTTGTCTCTTTGTCACCGGCGGGCAAACCTGAAAGAGGAAACACATGAAACAACTGACCGCCCTCTGTTTTTTCTTTTTGTCCCCGGGGGGGAAACGTGTAATCTTTAACCAATGAAACGAATAACCAGTAAATACCCCCCCCCCCCCCCCCCCCACTTTTCACTAGACTAACAGCCCTCTTCCTGCTTGCGGCACTGGCCGCGCCGGGATGGGCGCAGCTACTGCCGACGGCCCGTATAACCGGTGGGGCACCCGATAATGCTTCCGCTTCCCCCGAATCGCTCGGTTGTTTTAGGGGTTACGATATTACGTTAAGCCGAGCCGCAACAAGCAATACAGAATTTCGGATCCTACTTCGGCATGTATCCGGCTACAATTATTTCCGCAATCATGGGGTTGAAGCTTTTTTGGAGCCGGGAGAGAGGCTGAATGAGTTTTCCCGCACTCTACAAACCCATACGGTCAGTGTGGGACAAACGACCTTGAGTAGAGGGTTTGGTTTCTGTTGGCCGAATGACATCATCGACTCTACCTTTGCGGAGAGTCGATTTGAATTGATGTTGATATCAACGCCTGGCTACGATACAAACTCAGTGCGAAGATTTGGGATAACTGAAGACGACAATTGTTCGAGGCCTCAAAGTACTAGGGGCGGTATAGTAAAACTAGCTCAGGGCGGCAACCTCAACAACACCTGCGTGTGTGCGAGCAAAAGCCTTGTAGAAGTAACCCCCCATGACGGTTATACCCCTTTAGAAAGTGATGGTTTGAACGACCCTCCAGCGGCGTATGGTGATATACCTACTTATGGGGAAAGTTCGCTGAAATGGACTACCGACAGCACAAACTACTGCCCGGAATCGCCCTATCGGCCAGGCGGCTAGCCAAACTCAATAAACACACAAGGCCACCTCTAAAAATTAGAGGTGGCCGTGCAGCATTATGGATAGGCTGCCATTTTTAAGCACGTCAGTGCTTGAAAATGACAAATCGTCAGGATAGATGATTTGCAAACTACATCCGTGTAGTTTGCCCCGCTG
>JAPORZ010000158.1 GCA_026709915.1 Gammaproteobacteria bacterium | reverse complement strand
TGTGGGCGTTTTGACAGGTAAGGAGTATAGCAGGGATGGGGCTTGAGTGTCAGCTGCCTTAACCGACCAGCGTCGGCACCAAGGAGGCGCGCCCACCAGCCGCTGCCTTGCGCCGGGCAAGCCGGATACACGCCAATGACAGGCGATGCCTCCCCCAGCCCAACTGCGCCAGCGGGTCCTTCAGCTTCGTCAGCCGGGCATCTTGCAGGTCAAAAAAGGCGCCGAACAGCTGCTACTTGCAAATCGTCGGCGTGATTTCGCCGCCGTCAAATCTCGTCTCCCGCAGTACTATCGGAGGTGCATCACATGTTGCAGTCTGCGTAAAATCGTCATCCACGGCGTTCAAAGTCTCCGTAAAATCGTTATCTGTCGCGCTTGTGACCCACTGACACTGGACACGGACAAGGCAATGGCACTGCTCTCCGCGTTCTTGCCCCCATTGCGTAATCATCTCCAGAATAGTGGATCGCTGGGTATCGTTGAGGAAATTGAAGTCATTATCAGGGTCGAAAAAACCTAGCGTCCGGCCCGCCCAGCGCGGGAATCCATTGGTATATTGCACTTTGCAACCTGTCCCACTGCCCTCGTTGTAGGCGGCATGACTCCTTTCAAACGCGGGTACACACACGTCATCAGCAGTACCATGCCAGTACTCACAGTAGGAAATCATTTCCGCTGAAACCGTACCCGCTCCGGTAAGAAACAGTATAACGGACAGCATGGCGGCATTTGCCACCTTGCTACTCATCACATCAGGGAAAGTTTTACGTGTGGCTATCATGATTTTCTCCTGCGGCGGCCGCTGTAGTGAGGTACGGAGCGGATTATAGCATATCCAGAAGATAGTGTTTGGAGAATTCCAAGTCTTGCAATCGGCCATGAACTTTGGTAGAATTACCGTCGCTTTGAGGCATCAGTTGGCTTACTTAACCGCCCTATACATGAGGAGGCCACGAGAGGTTGCCATAATTCGTACCAACAATCAGGACGGTGTGGTGGAAATTCACAAATAGAGGATTCCTCATGGGAAAAGTAATTGCCGGATTAGTCGCATCTGTGTTTTTGGCCTTGTCGTTTTCTGCTGTGGCAAATTGCACTTCAGGGGTAGTGCCGGGAACTTTTGATATTGATCTTGGCAAGTATGATAACTGGAATGCAAGAGCCAATACAGCTCACTGCAATGAGGTGCAAGTTGATTGCACTATCACGACGGAACATACCACAGTAGGAAACACCACGGAAAGGGCAAACACTGAAAGCGAGCTGAAGTCGCTGTCATACAAGTTCGGATTTAAGTGCCTTGAAAAAGCGGCTGTGCTGCATGATAAGGGACAAAAGGCCTTTGTGGGCGTGTATCCTGATGATCTGGGTTATGGGGGCATATTGATGAAGCACTTTGAGGCTGAAGCGAACAGATGCTGGAACCATTATTTTGCGATTTATGACGATCTGAAGGACGAGATGTGCAGCGTTAGCACTCCTGTCGCCGACCTGTTTGAGTAACGGCAACATCCGAAAAGCGTCTCTAAATCCTTAATCTGAATCCATAGGTGGCTCGGACTCTCTAAGCCCTCGTTCTAATCAACATCGGCATAGAAATAAGTGCTGGTGTCGGCTATCGTTGGTAGCCAGCTGGTGGGACACATCAGTGTTTGCTGCCAGTGGTAAGTGGACCACAATGACGGAAGCACTGTTTGATATTGTCTGGGACGACACCAAAGCGCGGAGTAATTTACTCAAGCATGGCGTGTCTTTTGCGCAAGCTGCCAGCGTGGTGATTGACCCGCTGGCACTGACGGTATTTGATACCGCTCACAGTGAGGCAGAAGAACGCTGGTATACTCTGGGGCAAACCTGCGCAGGACGTTTGTTGGTCGTGGCCCATACGTATCAGATGCTGGATACCAATATCACAAGAGTCCGTCTGATTTCGGCTCGTTATGCCACGCGACAGGAAAGGCGACAGTATGAAGAGAATTTCTGACCACAGATGACAACTATGACACCGAAACAAACACATGATGACAACGACGACATGCCCGATGAGATTGACTTTTCTGACGCCGAACGCGGTAAGTTCTATCGTAGGGATGCACGCATACAATTGCCGATCCGCATCGAAGCCAAGGTACAAAAAACGTTAGCGGAGCTGGCTAATGCCAAAGGCGTGGATCTTTCAGTATTCGTCAACGATTTGTTAAAGAAGGATATTGAACTTATTCAGACGGGACGTTAAGCGCCAGGACAGCTTTAAACCTCCTCCCCAACCAGATCCGGGTATTTCTTTGAGTCCGGTTCAGGCTGTTCAAAATCCATCTTCTCCTCCCTGATAAGCCTTGATCGGCACCCCTGACAGGGGTTCGCCGCCGTCCCGGCCCACGCGGTAGGTTTCCTGGAAGTACAGTGAGTGGGTGCGTTCCTGGTTCATAAAGTGGGGGTGCATGGAGCAGACCATGTTCTCCGGCAGGACGAAGTCGAAGCCTTCGCCTATTCTGGGCATTTCGATCATGGTCATGCCGATGGAGTGGCCGCAGACATGGCCGGAGCGGTAGCCGCGCTCGAAGATCGGTTTCATGCAGGCATTGCTGGCTGCCTCGGCGGTATTGCCGGCCTTCATCTGCTGCTTGGCCAGTTCGTGGAATTCCTGGTAGGCGGTCATCATTTCCCGGGTGGTGTCATCCATGCCCTGCGGGAATACCGGACGCGAGAACTCGACCCAGTGGCCGCCTTCGCCGGAGATTTCCAGACCGTACATCATGCCGTCGTCGTCCTGTATGGGACGGTTTGAGGGGAATACCATCTGCGGTTCTAAAGAGCCGTTCGGGCCCATCTGGATCATGTCCATGGTATTGCGCGCGCAGCCGGCCGCAGCGAAGGTGTGCTCGGCGATGCCCATCAGTTCCGCCTCGGTCTTGCCCGGCTCGTAGGCGCGGATAACGTCCAGCACGCCTTGCTTGTTGATCGCCATGGAATGGCGCACCGAGGCAATTTCCTCCTCACTCTTCTGCGCGCGGGCGTAGTCGAACTCGATGTCAAAGTCGATAATCTCAAAGTCCCTGGCGGCCAGGGCGGAATAATCGCGCACATTGATGATGAATTGCAGGCCGTAGATGCCCAGCCGCTTCACTCCCCGCCCCTGCAGGAAGTCCGCCATCCACTCGCCGCAATGGGCGGGGAACTCGCGCTGCTCGATAAAAGTGGCGGTGTGATCGCCCACCCAGATCGCTTCCCGGGGGAACACGCACACCGGGTCGCCGGTGGCGGGGATGACGATGTATGCATAGCGGTGCAGCAGCAGGAACCCGCACATATAGCGCACCGCGCCTTCGAAGCCGGTGTATTCACTGCCGCTCACGACCAGGGCATCCAGTCCTGCTGTTTCCATAGCTGCACGCACATTGGCATAGCGGCGTTCGATTTCTGCCTGACTGGGACGGAAGCGGTTGATGTAATCGGTCATGTGTTGTTTCCTCAGCTTGATATCCGGTTTGTTATGGTGTCGCCGAGGGCGACAGATTGTTCTACTGGATTCCCGCTTGCGCGGGAATGACGACTTGGGCGCCAGGGTCCTGCTCAATGTTCAGGATACTTTAAGGACCAGGAGGCCTCCAGACCCTTTATTATGGCCGCGCACGCCTCGTTCATGGGGCACGGTATGCCCAGTTCCCGGCCCAGCCGGGCGATGCCGCCGTTGAGGGCATCGACTTCGGTCAGGCGTTGCGCCATGACGTCCTGCAACATGCTGGGAGGATGATAATAGGCCTTTTCCCTGCCATAGTCGATCAGCGCCTCGGGGTCGCTGTCCAGAGTAATGCCCAGCGCCGCGGCCACGGCTACGCCCTCACCCACCAGTACCGACATGACCTTGCGCACGCCGTCCTGGTCGCAGGCCACGCCGTGCGGCAGGCGCGTCAGCGCGCCCATGGCGTTGGACGCGGAATTAAAGATGAGCTTGGTCCACTGCGCGCCGCGCGCGTCCGCCAGCGCCAGACACTCCATACCGCTGCGGTTCAGGGCGTCCGCCAGTTGTTCAACCTCAGCCATGGCGGCCGGGTTGCTGGCAAACGGGCCGATCCAGGTCTTGCCGCCGGCGTCATGGTTGACCACACCCGGCGCAGTGATGTGTCCGGCCGGGAAGATAGTGCCCTGGATTACCCGCGGCGCGTATTCGGCTACGATCTCCTCATTGCCGATGCCGTTCTGTACCGAGCAGACCGCGCCGTCACGGAAGATCGGCGCCACGGCTGCCATGGCAGAACGGGTGAACATGGTCTTCGTTGCAATAATGCCAAGTTCACACTGCGGGATTTCATCAACCTTGGTCCTGGCATGGACGGTGGCGGTAAAATCACTCAGCCCGGTGAGCCGCAGACCGTTTTCATTGATGGCGTCCACATGCTCGCGATCCAAATCAAACGCCCACACCTCGACGTCATCGAGCCGGGCCAGATGCGCCGCATACAGACCACCGATGGCGCCGCAACCGATAATACATATTTTCATTAAACCAGCCTTTTTGTTTGTGGGGATTGTTATTAGCGGGGGCCTTGTGTTACCAGCGCTCCTGCAACCTCTTGGTGCTGCCTACGCCCAGGCGCCGGGGCGCTGCTCTGCGCCATGTTCGGGGGTCACTTTACAGGCACAGCGCAGCTTCGTCAAGGTGGGTTTGACATGCAACGGTTTATGTATTATCGTGCGTTCGGGTTGTGCGCCGATTTGAGATTCAGCTTGCGGGCGCATTATAAATACGGCTAAAGAGAACCGACCTGCTTTAGCGCCCAAGCTGAATGCGGGTTTTTTTGTGCCTTTTGCAGGAGGTTACATGGCTAAAATCGATCCTGCCCGATACGGGGTGAATACGCTGGCGGTGCGCGCCGGTCGGCAACCTACCGCAGAGGGCGAACACAGCGAACCGCTGTTCTTAACGTCCAGTTACGTATTCAAGGACGCGGCCCAGGCGGCGGCCCGGTTTGCCGAGGACGAACCGGGGAATATCTACTCCAGGTTCACCAATTCCACGGTGCGCGTGTTTGAAGAACGACTGGCGGCCATGGAGCAGGCAGAGCGGTGTATCGCCACTGCCTCCGGCATGGGCGCCATTTTGAGCGCCTGCCTGGGTCTGCTGCAGAGCGGCGACCATATCGTGTCCTCGCGCAGCGTGTTCGGCACCACGGTGAACCTGTTCAACAAGGTATTGCGCAAGTTCAGCATCGCCACCAGTTATGTCTCGCTCAGCGACTACGACGCCTGGGCGGCGGCGATTACCGACAAGACGCGCCTGTTATACCTGGAAACCCCGTCCAATCCGTTGACGGAAATCGCCGACATCCAACGTCTGGCGGACCTGGCCCGGCGCCGCAGCTGCCTGCTGGTGGTGGATAACTGCTTCTGCACACCGGCCCTGCAACAACCGTTGTTGCTCGGCGCCGACATAGTCATTCATTCTGCCACCAAGTACCTGGACGGTCAGGGGCGTTGTATCGGCGGCGCAGTGCTGGGCCGGGAAGAACTGCTGGGCGAGAACGTGTACCACATTCTCAAGTACGGCGGCCCTACCATGAGCCCGTTCAACGCCTGGGTGTTCCTCAAGGGGCTGGAAACCCTGGGCCTGCGCATGACTGCCCACAGCCGCAGCGCCGCGCAGATTGCCGATTGGTTGAACGGCCGGGCGGGCATCGCCAAGGTCTATTATCCGGGGCTGGCCGACCACCCGCAGCATGAACTGGCGCAACGCCAGCAACAGGACTTCGGCGGCATCGTCAGCTTCGTCGTCAACGGCGGGAAGGACGCGGCCTGGCGGCTCATCGACAACACCGAACTGTTCTCCATCACCGCTAATCTGGGCGACAGCAAGAGCACCATCACCCACCCCGCCACCACCACTCACAACCGCTTGACGGATGAGGAAAAGCAAAAAAGCGGCATCGCGCCCGGCCTGGTGCGCCTGTCTATCGGCCACGAGGATGTGGCCGACCTCAAGGACGACTTAGAGACGGCGCTAACGGCCACCTCTAAAAATTAGAGGCGGCCGTTAGGTTACCTTAATACTCGTACCTGACGTTAACCCCGAACCAGCGCGGCGCGCGGAACGATATTTCATTACAACCGCAGGCTGTGGCAATATCAAAGCCCTGGATGCCGGCGCGTTCATCGGTGACGTTATTCACCCTGAAGTTTGCCTGCCAGTGCTCGTCGGCGCTGGTCCAGCCCAGCCCGGCGTTCACCATAGTGTAGTCATCGAACTTGTCGGCGTCGTAGTTGCGCAGGTTGTAGTAATACTCATCGGAATAACTGAGGTTGCCATGGATGTTCATCATACCGTTGAACAGCGGCCACTCATACCGGGCCATGACGGTAAACTGGAATTCCGGCGCGTAGGTCGGGTCCACATCCAGCAGGATGGCAGAACCGATACTGTTGGGCACATCCTCAACTGTTGCATCGAAGGCGCTCACGGCGGCTAAAAAGTCAAAGCCCGTAAAGGGCGATGACTGCAATTCCAGCTCCATGCCATAGTTCTCCATATCGGCGTTAATCACCACGCCGCCGACGCCGGTAAACAGGAAGGCCTGATAATCCTTGTAATCGTAATAAAATGCGGACCCGTTCAGCCGGGTCGTGCCGTTGAACAGCGTCGCCTTGAAGCCTGCCTCGTAGCTCCACAGGATTTCCTCCTGGTACGGTATGTCGTCATTGCCATTGCCGCGGAATAACAGTGACACATAAGAACCCAACAGCGGCGCGTTAAAACTGCCGGCCTTGACCCCGCGGTTCACCCCCGCATACAGCAGCAGGTCGTCGGCAGCATGAAAATCAAGCTGGAGCTTGCCGGCCCAGAGGGTTTTGGACGTATCACCACTAAAACTGGTGCCCGGAACGGGATAAATCTTGATGCCGCTGTGGATGACACGGGCGTCGGCGCTTTGTATGTAAAGACCCGCGTCCATATCGAATTCCTTTTCTTCCTGGATCAGGCGCAGCCCGCCGATCAGGGTTATGCGGTCGTTGAAGGCATACTCATACTGGCCGAACACGGAATAGGAATCGGTTTCCAGCATGGCATCGGTGCCTACATCCTGGGCCGGGCCGGCAACGCCGTTGGGGGTGATCTTCAGCCCGTTGTCCGAATCCGTATCGATATTCAGGTAGTACAGGCCCAGCACCCAGTTGCTGTTTTCCGTGCGGCCGGTCAGGCGCGCTTCCTGGGTGAAGCTGGTGGCGTCCGCGCCCGCATAGTTCGCCAGTTGGTTCACTGGCGCCGAATCCACGTCAATGAAGAGCAGCTTTTCGTAATCCTTGTAATCCGTTACCAGGGTCAACGATATGGCATCCGTCAACTGGTATTCGATTCGGCCGTTCAGCCCCCAGGTGTCGGTAAAACCGGAATCTGCGAAGGCAAAGTCACCTGAGGTGCGGAAATCCTCGCCGTCCGGGTCCAGGTAGCCAAAAAAGTCGGTGCCGGGAGGACGCCCGACATCCACTATGCCGTCCGCCCCAAAAGCGCCGGTGGCATTGTTAAAAAAGTCATCCTGCATCCCGTTGTCATCCTGGTCCGACCCGAAGTCCGAGCCATCTGCCGCGATACTGCGCCGCGTCTCGCCGGGGGGCGTATCGACCACGTTTACCAGTTCACCGTTGGCATTGTAGATACCCGTGGTCGGCTTGGACTGATAGGGGCCGGTTGCCACATCTGATTTTGCGAAGTTGGCAGATAACGAGATCGACAAATCATCCTTGGGCTCGAACAACAGGCTGCCGCGCCAGGCCAGTGTGTCGTCGTCACCCATATCAGCCCCGGCGCCGACCCCCGGCGGCGCCCCTACGGCGCCCAAGGGATAGAGGTTTTTCAGGTAGCCGTCATGCTGGTTGTACATGACCGCGAGCCGCCCGGCCACGGTGTCCGACAAGGGCGCGCCATGCGCCGCCTGCACGCGTATGTGGTCGGCATTGGCAGGCGAGTCAAAGAGCCCGTAAGTTACGTCAACATAACCTTCCGGCCCGTCAAAATTCGGCTTGTTGCTGATGTAGTTGACCAGACCGCCGGTCGCATTACGGCCATAGAGCGTGCCCTGCGGCCCTTTCAGTATTTCCGCGCGACTGACATCAAACACGGCAAAGGTCTGCGCCTGGGCAACGGCAATATAGCCTTCGTCGAGGTACACCGCGGTGGGCGCCTCGATGACGTCGTTAAAGTCATTCTGGGTGGCGCCGCGGATGGAGAACTGGGTATTCTGGCCGGCCAGATTGCCACTGATGTGAACGCCGGGGCTGAAGGCCGCAATGTCAAAACTTTCCTCGATACCCAATACATTCATCTGTTCCCCGGTGAACGCAGTAATGGCGATGCCCACATCCTGCAGGCTCTGCTCGCGTTTCTGGGCGGTCACCACCACCTCTTCCAGCACCCCCTGCGCCAGCGCCGGGTGGGCGGAAAATATAAGCGCCGCCATGATCAGTGGGGCACTACGGCCTGTTGCTGCCCGGCCTGTTGCTGTAAGTACTCTGGTCAATTTCATGTAAGCCTCTCCGATACTGCATATACGTTAGGTTGTGTGACCAAATGGTAACTACGCGGGCGCCTGACGGCGAACCCTGAAACAGCAATTACCACAAGCGAAAAATTTGTTAGACTTGGTATTATAACCCAAGGCAAGCCCCGGTTAAAACACAAAGGCGCTTGTGGCTCCACTTCGTGTTATGCTGTTCATCCATGCAAACTTTACCAGGGGGAACGAAGGATGCACGCCAAAGTCCAGCCTGAAGTCAAGCGGGTTTCCACGTATTGCTACCAGTGCGTAAACGGCCCGGATCTCCTGACCGTGGAAACCGTTGACGGCGTTGCCACCAGGATAGAACCCAATTTTGACCTTAAGGGCGAGCATCCCGCCGACGGCAAGGTCTGCGTGAAGCCGTTCGGGCTGGTGCAAAAGCTGTACAACCCGCACCGCATCAAGCGGCCCATGAAGCGCACCAACCCGAAGAAAGGGCGGCATGAAGACCCGGGCTGGGTGGAGATAAGCTGGGATGAGGCGCTGGACATCGTTGCGCAAAAGCTGAACGCGACCCGGGCCAAGGGCGTTATGGACGAAAACGGCAACCCGCGCCTGGCTTTTACCACCGGCGGCGCCGCCACGCCGTTCAAGTACATGGGCAGCTTCCCGGCGCTGCTGTTTGCCTGGGGGCCGTTTGACCAGAGCCTGGGCGCCGGCGGCACGGTCAAGTGTTACCACACCGAACACATGTTCGGCGAGCTTTGGCACCGGGCCTTCACCATCCTGCCGGACACGCCCCGTTGTGAATACGTCATCTCCTTCGGCATGAACATTGACGCTTCCGGCGGCGTCACCGGGGTGCGCCGCCACGCCGATGCCCGCAAGCGCGGCATGAAGCGTATTCAGTTCGAGCCGCATTTGTCGGTGACCGGCGCCAATGCCACGGAATGGATCCCCATCAAGACCAAGACCGACAACGCGGTGTTGTTTGCCATGTTGCACGTATTGCTGCACGAAACCCCCATCGACAAGCTGGATGTGCCGTTCCTGAAACAGCGCACCGCCTCGCCCTACCTGGTGGGGCCCAACGGCTTTTACCTGCGCGACCCGGCCACGAAAAAACCGCTGTTGTGGGACAATAATGCCAATGCGCCCGTGCCCTACGACCGGGCTGACACGGATCCGGCCCTGCTGGGGCTGTTTCGCGTCAGCGATGCCATCGAGATCGGCGCCGACGAGGAAACCTGGCATTATGAATCGGTGGAAGTCGCCACCGGGCTGGAACAGACCAGGCAGCTGCTGGCCGACAAGACCCCGGAATGGGCTGCACAGATTTCCGAAGTCCCGGCCGCAACCATCCGCCGCATCACCGCTGAGTATCTGGCTCACGCCCACATCGGCGCGACCGAGATCGTGGACGGGCGCGAGCTGCCGTTGCGTCCGGTGGCAACGGTGCTGGGCAAGTCCGTCAACAACGGCTGGGGCGCGTACGAATGTGTCTGGGCGCATACCATGATGCAGGTGCTGGTCGGCGCACTGGAGGTGCCCGGCGGCATGTTGGGCAGCACCACCCACGTGGCCGGCGACACCGATTGGGAACGCGCGCTGACGGTGGCGGCCGGTGAAGACGGCTTTATGACCCATACCTTCACCCCCACCGACAAGGAAGGTTGGGACGCCAACCCTTTCACCCGCCATGCCCATAATACCCTGACCCCCATGGGCGGCGATAAAATGGGGGCGCAGTTGTTCGGTTCCACCACCCTGGCCTGGCTGCGCTTGCAGGGGCGGGCCGCGGAAAGTTGGCCCAAACCCAACCCGCCGGATGTCTGGTTCCTGTACAAGTGCAACCCGGTCATCTCCCATTCGGAAACAGAGAAGATGGGCGAGGTCATGGCAGAGTTCCCGTTCGTCGCCGCGTTCGCCTACACCTTAGATGAGAGTAACCACTTCGCGGACGTGATCATGCCGGAAGCGACCGATCTGGAAAGTGATCAGTTACACCGCATCGGCGGCGGCCACTACTTTGAGAACCACTGGGAATCGGAAGGCTGGGCCTTGCGCCAAGCGGTTGTCGCGCCGCTGCACGAGGCGAAGGACTTCAGTTGGATCGCCAATGAACTGGCCCGGCGCACCGGCCTGTTGGAAGCCTATAACGGCGCTATCAACGCCGGGGTGTGCGGCATTCCCCTGCAAACCGATGCTTATGACTTTTCTCTGGCGCTGGACCAGGAGCATTCCCAGGACGAGATATGGAACGCGGTGAGCAAGGCCGCCAGCCATGACCTCAGCGGCGGCAAGGAAGTGCTGGACCTGGACTGGTTTCGGGAAAACGGTTTCAAAACCCGGCCCTATTCGCGCCTGAACTGGTACCTGTACCACCAGCTGGAAGACCTGGGGCTGCGCTTCGAGCTGCCCTACCAGGAACGCTACTACCGCATGGGCAAACAACTGGCGAACCGCCTGCATGAGACCGGCGTGCACTGGTGGGACAAGCAACTGGAGGAATATGAACCATTGCCCGGGTTCAAGGACTTGAACAAACTCTGGGACGAGATCATCGAGCGCAACCACGATGTCAAGGCTGCCGACTACCCGTTCTGGCTGCTCACTGGCCGCAGTATGCAATACGCCTGGGGCGGCAATGTCGGCATTCAGTTGATGAAGGAGGTGGCGGACAACGTGTACGGGCATGACGGCATTGTCATGAACGCCGGCAAGGCCAGGGCAATGGGCATCGAAGACGGCGACCTGATCGAAGTCACCTCACCGGTCAACTCCACCCGCGGCTACGCCCGCCTGCGCCAGGGCGTGCGCCCCGATGTGGTGGTGATGATCGCCCAGTTCGGCCAGTGGAAGATGCCGTTCGCCAAGGACCTGAACCGGCCAGGCCTGAACGCCCTGGTCCCCATGAATGTCGACTCGCTGGACGGCGGCGGTTCCAGCATTGACGGCACCAAGGTATATGTTACCCGCATAGGAGCAGGACTATGACCCGCTACGTGATGATTGCCGACCTGAACCGTTGCGTCGGCTGCCAGACCTGCACCGCAGCCTGCAGACACACCAACGCCACCCCGCCCGGCGTGCAATGGCGCAAGGTGCTGGATGTGGAATGGGGCGAGTTCCCCGACGTGCAACGCCTGTTCATGCCGGTGGGCTGCCAGCATTGCGCGGATCCACCTTGCATGCATGTCTGTCCCAGCACCGCCACGGCGCAACGGGAAGACGGCATCGTCACCATTGATTACGACCTGTGCATCGGTTGCAGCTACTGCACCGTGGCCTGCCCCTACCAGGCCCGCTACAAGGTGGACAAGCCGGAATTTGCTTATGGCGACCTGCCCACCGAAAACGAAGCCAAGCGTTTTGATGAGCGCACCCTGGGCGTGGCACAGAAATGCACTTTCTGCTCAGATCGGGTGGATGCCGGCGTTGCCCAAGGGCTCACCCCCGGCATCGACCCCGAAGCCACACCGGGTTGCGTGAATGCCTGCATTGCCGACGCTCTCAGTTTTGGCGACATCGAGGACGAGCACAGCAACGTCTCGGAACTGCTGGCGGAGAACACCTGGTTCCAGATGCACGCAGAGCTGGGCACCGAGCCCGGGTTTTACTACCTGTGGGAGGCGGACGATAAACGCCAGGGTACGAGCAGGGTTAACATGGATGTACAGGATACCCAGGGATGAACGACTCTTGCTCCCCGTGCGTCATTCCGCTTCCCCGCGTCATTCTGGTTCCTGGCCTCATTCCGGTTTCCGTCGTCATTCCGGGCTTGACCCGGAATGAGGAACGGGAGCCGGGGGCCGGTCGATACAAACTCCCCGTAGCAATCTGATAAACCATGCAAAATACATTCGGCAATACTCAACAGACCCAGTGGGACTGGCGCGCGGCGGGTAATTTCATGTTCGGCGGTAGCGGCGGCGCGCTGGTGCTCATGGCCGCCATAGCCTCCTGGCCGGGCGTCCCGAACCTGGTGGTGGGTCTGGTCGCGCTGGGGTTCGTGGGCTTAGGGCTGTTCCTGGTGTGGCTGGAGATCGGCCGCCCGTGGCGCTTCCTGCACGTATTTTTTCATCCGCAGACCTCCTGGATGACACGGGAGGCATCTGTCTCAGTGCTGCTATTTGCCGCCACGCTTAGCGGCGTGCTGCTGCAGACACCGGCCCTGCTGGCCGCGGCCGGTCTGCTGGGGTTCCTGTTCCTGTACTGCCAGGGCCGGATACTCAGAGCCAGCAAGGGCATTCCGGCCTGGCGCGAGCCGGCAGTGACGCCGCTGATCATGAGCACGGGTCTGGCGGAAGGCGCAGGCCTGCTGTCCATCCTGCTGATATTCTCCGGCGCCGGTGAGATGTGGTTGCTGTACCTGCTCATGGGGCTGCTGGCCTGGCGGCTGGCAAGCTGGAGCTATTACAAACAACGGCTGGCTGCCAATAACGCGCCCGCGGCCGCCTTGCAGGCGCTGGACTCGGTCAATCGGCCGCATGTCATCCTCGGCAACGCCCTGCCCCTGCTGTTACTGCTAACCGTCGCCGTCATGCCGGATTTGCTGCAACCCCTGGCGCTGCTGGCCTGCATCCTGGCCACGCTCAGCGGCTGGCTGTTGAAGTTCACCATCATCACCAGGGCCGCCAAAGTACAAGGCTACGCCCTGGGCAAGCTGCAACAAGGCCGCCCCACCATCAAGCCACCGGTCAGGAGGGAAAAAGACAGATTTGTCTTCGATCGGGATTGACGACGCGGGTGATTATTCCTGAAATGGGGGTAACATCTTTGTTTCAGGCGCCCAGTCCGGGCCGTATATGCGGCGAAATACTTGCGGCCTGATAACAGAGCCTTTGGCCGTGCCGCCGCGCCACAAGTCATACTGCCGGTCGGAATATTGCCGGAAAAAAGCATCCAGTTCCTTGTCCATCCGGGCGCCGGCATCGGCGTATGCGGCGTCGCCATATACGTTTCTGGTCTGGCCGGGGTCGGTGTCCATGTCGTAAAGTTCCGGCTCTCCGGTAGTTTCCAGACGTTTCCAGTAGGAAAACCGCCGGGTGCGAATACCCCTGGTTTCCTCCTGTTCAAAAAAAACCTTATCAGTCCATGGCGCCGGTTCACCGTGCAACAACGCGGAGAAACTCCTGCCGGGGCTGCCGGAGAAGCTGGCGTCGTCAATGCCCAGATAGTCCAGCAGCGTAACCGGGATGTCGTACTGGCCAATCAACTCTGCAAGGACGCGCCCCGGTTCAATCCGGCCCGGGTGCCGCAGTATCAACGGAATGTTCATGGCAGTTTCATGCAGGTTCGAAGGCGCAGTCACCACGGTGTGCTGCCACAAACCGTGCTGACCGTAAAAATTACCCTGGTCGGATGAAAAAATCACCAGCGTATTGTGGTCCAGTCGCTTGCGTTTCAGCGCCGCGAGCACCTTGCCTACGCCGTCATCCACCAGCGTATTCTGCGATGCGACATTGGCCATGGTCGCCGGGTCATTGTGCATCTCCAGCGCCTCTCGGAATTTCTGTAACAGAAAAGGCGTCACCGCATAGCGGTCGGGGTACAGCAGTTGCTCGGTCAGGTTGCGGTTGAACGCCACCCTGGGAAATGACTTGAATTCCCGGCCTGCGTAATCCCGATAGAACCGATTACGGGCCGGCCCCAGATTGGTCGGCGGGTTAAGGTACGGACCATCGTAGTTGAGTTGCAGGTAGAACGGTTCCTCGCCATCCTGGGCTTCGATATACTCCACTGCTTTTTCGGTGAAGAAATCAACGATATGCTGGTCATTGACGCGGTAGGTACGGGCATTATCAATCACCGTGTTATCCCAGAAATCGACCGTATGCCCGTCTTTGAAAGTGACCCAGTGCTGGTAGCCAATAGATGGCTTCCAAGGTTGCCCAAGGTGCCATTTACCAATCAAGGCAGTGCGATAGCCGCGGTTTTTCAGGGTCAACGGCAAGGTGCGAAACTCCGCAATGGCAGACCAGTCTGCCGGCCACTGCTCCAGCATGGCATCGTCCAGCCAGTTATGAATACCGTGCTGCGACGGCATCAGGCCGGTCATCAGGGTCGCGCGGGTCGGAGAACACATACCGTTGACCGCGTAAGCGCGGCTGAAACGGGCGCCTTCCCGGGCCAGTCTGTCTATGTTCGGGGTTCTGATATCAGGATTGCCATAGCTCCCAAGCAGTGATGCTGCCTGATTATCAGTAAGTATAAACAAGATGTTAGGAGGTTTCCCATGCGCTGCCCAGGGCGTCAAGGCCAAACCTGCGGTTGCCAGGACTGCCAGGTACAAGAGCGCGCGCGCGCCTGCGGTGCAGCGCCCTGACGGCTCGGCTATATTTGTTGTTTGCCGAAACATTATCGGCTGACTTTACATGGAAATGCGGGCCTGCACACCCACCGTGCGCGGCGGGTCGATAAAACCGAAATAAGCGCCGCGAAACACCGGCAGGTCATTGACCCAGGTCGTGCTCTTCTGGTCAGTCAGGTTTTTACCGACCAGCGCCACACTCCAGCGATCATCACCGGCGGCCAGCTCGATTCTTGCATTGAGCTTGGCAAAACCGTCCTGCCTGGCCAGCGGGTCAAGGTCCAGGGCAGTATGGTAACCGGCGGTAAAATTCACGTCGCTTTGCAAGGTTAAAAGGTAATTGCCCAGCGGCACGCGATACTCCGCATTCACATTTCCGGCTGTTTCCGGCGAGAACTGCAAGTCCTTCCCGGAGAGATCCTGACTGCATTGTCCGGCTGGCCGGCCGGTGCTGGCCGCAAATGCCGTCTGTTGCGGGGCCGTACACACGGCGCCAGAGAAATTATCGTATGCCGCATCAAGCCAGGCAATGGCCCCGCCAAGGGTAAAATGCTCTGTTATACGCCATTGCAGGTCCGCTTCCACTCCCTGGGAAGTTGCAGACGCGGCGTTTTCGACGATAAAAGCAAAACCGTTCCAGGCAGCCACCTGCAAATCCTCGTACTGATTGTTGAAATACGCAAGGTTCAGCCTTACCGCGCCGTCAAGAAAAGTAAACTTGCCGCCGGTCTCCCAGGCCTCTACCTCTTCCGGGTCAAACGCGGCAAGCTGCGTGGCGCCGCCCACGTTCTGTGCGTCGAAACCACCCGCCTTGAACCCTTGTGACCAGGTAGCGTAGAGCATGGCATCATCAGACAGGTCAAACTGCAATCCCACAGAAGGAGAGAGATCCGTATCTTTCCGGTCCAGGCTGTAGGCATGAGGAATACGGCCAATCACCCTGGCCAGGGGTTCCTGCCCGGGCGCCCGGGTTTGCGTCCCGAGCGCGGCAACCAGCAGTTCCTTGTCCACCTGCTTGTCATCCTCCGTATAGCGCAACCCCGCCGAGATCCGCAACCCATCAATGATGCTCAGAGTAGCTTCGCCGAAGGCCGCAAAACTGTCGGTCTCCTGGTCAAAGAAAGTGATAACACTGGAGTCCAGCGGGAGAAATTGCACGCCGGCCGCAATCAGGTTGGAAAAATTGAAGTTAAACGTTTCCTCGATGGACAGATCTTCCGTTTGATAGTACAGGCCGCCCAGGAATTCAAAGCGCGCGTCGCCAGAAGTATAGTGCAATCGCAATTCCTCCGAAAACTGGTCATGCCGCTGCCGGTTTGACTGCTCTGCATAATCAGGAACCGGGGCAAATTCTGCCGGTATGTTATTGGTGAAGTCGTATTCCACATACGACGTTATCGACGTCAGGGTGAGGCTGTCGCCAAGCTCGTAATCCACGGTCAGGGTCACGTTGCCGGCGTCAGTATTGTCAAAGTCATCACCCGGGGTAGCGCTGTTGTAATCCAGTTCGGTCTCAAAATTCGGGTCGGTGGCGGCATACAGCCCGGCTAAGGGACCTGCAGCCACCATCTGCGCGTTTCTGCCGTCAACATCATAAGAGGAGAACTCTCCCTTGAGCGTAACGGACAGTTGCGGCGTAGCTTCCAATACGACCGTACCTCGCACCACGTATTCCGCGCGGTCGGGCTCATCACCGCCGGCAAGGGAATTGTCAATATAGCCACCTGCCGACCTGTAGTTGGCCGCAATACGTCCTGACAGTGTGTCGCTCAACGGGCCGGAAATAACACCGGTGATGCCCCATTGATCGGTTTCGGTGAAATATTCCCCGGCAATATAGCCTTCCGGCTCCGATGAAGGTTTTCTGGTAATAACATTCACTGCGCCGGCGATAGTGTTTTTACCAAACAGGATGCCCTGTGGCCCTTTCAGAATTTCGACGCGCTCCACGTCAAAGAAAGGATTGCGCGCAGACCGACCGCGACCGAAATATACGCCGTCTATATAGGTGCCGACTGATTGTTCAAATGCCTGATTTGCCCCGGAACCTATCCCACGGATGGTCACGCTCTGCTGTGTCGCATTTTCATTGATTTGAAGATTCGGTGTAAACGCCGACAAATCCTCGAGGCGGTGAATGGCCATGCGCTCGAGTTTCTGCCCAGTGGTAACTGAGACCGAAATGGGCACATCATCAAGGGACTCAACCCGCTTCCTGGCCGTGACCGTAATTTCCTCCAGTGCGGTTTGTGCGGACAGCGGCTGACTCAATGCAAAAGACAAGGATACAAGGATAATATTCCGGGTATTCATCTGTTATACCTCACGCAGGCATTACTGGGATGGATAACACCATACAGGTAAACATAGAAAAAATTTAATGTATTGCGCCAAATAGTTA
>JAPORZ010000103.1 GCA_026709915.1 Gammaproteobacteria bacterium | reverse complement strand
CTCGATAACGGTCATGTCATCCATGTAGGGGTGCAACGCGGCGGGGAGATGGATACGGCCCTGCGCATCCTGACAGTTTTCCATGATCGCGATCAGAGTGCGCCCCACGGCCAGACCCGAGCCGTTGAGGGTGTGCAGTAATTCGGGTTTGCCGGTGGCGGGGTTGCGCCAGCGGGCGTGCATGCGCCGGGCCTGGAAGTCTTCGAAGTTGCTGCACGAGGATATTTCCCGGTAACGCCGCTGGCTGGGCAGCCACACTTCCAGATCATAGGTCTTGGCAGCAGAGAAGCCCAGGTCGCCGGCGCACAGCGCGACGACCCGGTACGGCAGTTCCAGCCGTTGCAGAATGACCTCGGCATGGCCGGTCAATGCTTCCAGCGCCTGCCAGGAATGTTGCGGCGGCGTCAGTTGCACCAGTTCCACCTTCTCGAACTGGTGCTGGCGTATCATGCCGCGGGTATCCTGGCCGTAAGACCCGGCTTCGCTGCGAAAACAAGGAGAATGACATACATAGCGTCGCGGCAGTTGTGCCGCGTCGATGATGGATGCCCGGGCCAGATTGGTCACCGGCACCTCGGCGGTGGGGATGAGATACAAGTCCTGTTTCTCGATGTGGAACTGGTCCTCGGCAAACTTGGGTAACTGGCCGGTGCCGAACAGGCTGTCGGGGTTGACCAGATAGGGCACGTTCACCTCCAGGTAGCCGTGTTCACGCGTGTGCACATCCAACATGAACTGGACCAGCGCCCGGTGCAGCCTGGCAATGGCGCCCTGCAGCACCACAAAGCGGGAACCGGCAATGCGGGTGGCGGTGGCAAAATCGATCAGTCCCAGCGCCTCGCCCAGGCTGGCATGGTCGTTGGGAGTAAACTCAAGGGTTGCCGGTTGCCCCCAGCGGCGTATTTCCCTGTTATCCTCCTCATTATTCCCGGCCGGCACGCTGTCATCGGGCACGTTGGGCACTTCGCGCAGGAATTCGTGCAGTTCCTCCTGAACTGCCTCCAGCTCAGACTGGTGGGATTGCAACCGGTCGCCGAGCGCGGCCACCTGCGCCAGCAACGGCTGGATATCTTCACCGGCGCCCTTGGCCTTGCCGATCGCCTTCGACTGGCGATTGCGCTCAGCCTGCAACTGCTCGGTGGCAACCTGAATATCCTTGCGGCGCTGCTCTAAGGCTTGCAGGCGCGTGAGGTCCAGCACATAGCCGCGCTTGGCCAGCGCCCGGCTCACAGCCTGCATGTCTTTTCGTAACAGGTGCGGATCAAGCATGTTTTGATTATACCGTTTCCTTATCCAGCTGCCGCAGTCGCGCCAGTTTTTCCGCGATTTGTATTTCCAGTCCGCGGCTGGTCGGGTGGTAATATTGCCGGGGTTCCATGTCATCGGGGAAGTAGTTCTCACCGGCAGCGTAGGCGTCGGGCTCGTCGTGCGCGTAGCGGTATTCCTTGCCGTAGCCGAGTTCCTTCAGCAGCCGGGCGGGCGCGTTGCGCAGGTGTATCGGCACTTCCGGCGAGGTGCCGGCTTTGACGTCCTGCATGACGGCATTATACGCCTTGTACACGGCGTTGCTCTTGGGCGCGCAGGCCAGATAGACCACGGCCTGAGCGATAGCCAGTTCACCTTCGGGCGAACCCAGCCGTTCCTGGGTCTCCCAGGCATCCAGGGCCAAACGCAGGCTCCTGGGGTCGGCGTTGCCGATGTCTTCAGACGCCATGCGCACTACCCGGCGGGCAATGTACAAGGGGTCGCAGCCGCCATCAAGCATGCGCGCAAACCAGTACAGAGCCGCATCCGGGGCCGAACCGCGCACTGATTTATGCAGCGCCGAAATCTGCTCGTAAAACGCATCGCCACCCTTGTCGAAGCGCCGGTAACCGGCGCCGCCGATCACTTCCCCTACCAGTTCCTCGGTGAGCTCCTGCGCCGGCGCCAGGTCAGCCGCAATCTCCAGCAAGTTAAGCGCGCGCCGGGCATCGCCGTCGGCGCTGCCGGCCAGCAGCTCCAGCGCGGCATCCGTGATATCCAGGCCGCTACTGCCAAGCCCCCGTTCCGGGTCCTGTAACCCCTGCCGGATGATTTGCGCCAGATCAGCCGCGCCGAGCGGTTTTAACACATACACGCGTACTCTGGACAACAACGCGTTGTTCAACTCAAAAGACGGGTTCTCAGTGGTGGCGCCGACAAAGGTAATGGTGCCGTCTTCCACATGCGGCAGAAACGCGTCCTGTTGCGACTTGTTGAAACGGTGCGCCTCGTCGATAAACAACACGGTATCCCGGTCGTACACCTGGCGGTACTGGCGCGCCTGCGTAATGGCCGCTCGGATCTCCTTGACACCGCCCAACACTGCCGAGAGGGTGAGGAACTGCGCATTGCAGGAACTGGTCACCAGCCGCGCCAGGGTGGTCTTGCCGCAACCGGGCGCGCCCCAGAACACCATGGAATGCAACTGCCCGCGCGCAATGGCCAGGCGCAACGGCTTGCCCGGTCCCAGCAGGTGCTCCTGCCCGATGAAATCGTCCAGGGTTTGCGGCCGCATCCGATCGGCCAGCGGGCGATAGGCGCTGGTGGTGGCGTTCAAGTACTATTCCGCCGGTCTGGCGTCGATGACTTCCGTATCGTCCGCAGGGGTGAAGGTGAAATAGTCTGTCGGCAGATTCGGGTTGCGCACGCTATTGGTAAAGGTCAGCACCAGGGTCTGTCCCAGGCTGTCCAGCAATACCATGCCGGCCAGCTCCCTGGCGGAGAAGATCAGGCGCAGTGAACGGTAGTGTGACTCCCGATTTTTGGGTGTCAACTGCACCAGTGCGTTGCTACCGTCGTTTTCCGGTTCTGTCACCAGATAATGCTCGTTCAGCGCCTCAGCGTTGCTGAAAAGCAGCGCCGGCGTATCTTCCAGGGCCGCGCTCACGGCGCTGATGGTAACCTGCTCCAAGTCCGCCTCGTACACCCACAAGCTGGCGCCGTCGCTGATGATCTTCTGCGTGTATGGTTCATCATACAACCAGTAAAACATGTCGGGCCGACGCACGCGCAACGCGCCTTTGCTCGCCTCCAGCGCCTCCCCTGATGGCCCCAGCAACACCTGCTCAAAGTCTGCCGAGAAACTGTCCAGATCATCGAGGAAGACCTCAAGCGCAGTGCCCGCCACCGGCGCAGCCTGGAAAAAAATTAACAAGGACGCACAGGCTAGACAGGACTTTACGATGGTGTGTTTCAAGCTGTTTTTCGTAGATAATCAGGGGCAGATAAATCAATCCACCGGTGGCGGCGGGCCGGCCAGTATTTCCCGGTTGCCGTTGGCTTCCAGTGGCCCCACCAGGCCGCTGGCTTCCATTTCCTCGACGATGCGGGCGGCGCGGTTGTAACCAATCTTGAGCCGCCGTTGGATATAGGAAATAGAGGTCTTGCGGGTTTCCGTGACGATCCGCACTGCCTCGTCATAGAGCGGGTCGCTGCCGTCCGTGGCGGTTTCGATGCCGGGCACCGGCGCCGCGCCGCCCTCGCCCGGGTCCAGGGTGATGCCGTCCAGGTAATTCGGGCCACTCAGTTCCTTGATGTGGTTGACGACCTTGTGCACCTCATGGTCGTCAACAAACGCGCCGTGCACCCGTACCGGAACACCAGTGCCGGGCGGTAGAAACAGCATGTCGCCGTGTCCCAGCAGGTTTTCAGCGCCCATTTGATCCAGGATGGTGCGCGAATCCACCTTGGAAGATACCTGGAAGGCAATCCGGCAGGGAATGTTAGCCTTGATCAGGCCGGTGATGACATCCACGGACGGACGCTGGGTGGCCAGGATCAGGTGGATGCCGGCAGCTCTGGCCTTCTGCGCCAGCCGTGCGATCAGTTCTTCCACTTTTTTTCCGACCGTCATCATCATGTCCGCCAGCTCATCGATCAGGATGACGATGTAGGGCAGTTCTTCCAGCGCCGGGGCTGCGTCATCATCATGGGCAGGGGTGTGGAACGGGTCCGTCAACGGCTGGCGGCGGCTGGCAGCCTCGTTTATCTTCTTGTTATAACCGCTGATATTGCGCACGCCCAGGGCCGCCATCAACTTGTAGCGGCGTTCCATTTCCGCCACGCACCAACGTAGCGCATTGGCGGCCTCCTTCATGTCTGTGACCACCGGCGTCAACAGGTGGGGGATGCCCTCATACACAGATAACTCAAGCATCTTCGGGTCGATCATAATCAAGCGAATTTTCTTCGCGGGCGACTTGTACAACAGGCTCAGAATCATGGCATTGATGGCGACAGACTTGCCAGAGCCGGTGGTGCCGGCCACCAGCAGGTGTGGCATGCGGCTGAGGTCCATGACCACCGGATTGCCGCTGATATCCTTGCCCAACGCCAGCGCCGTGGCCGAACTGAGATCTTCATACTCTCTGGAACTCAGAATTTCATTTAAGGTAACCAGTTCGCGGGTGGCATTGGGAATTTCCAGGCCGATAACGGATTTGCCCGGTATCACGTCCACCACGCGCACACTGACCACCGATAGCGAACGCGCCAGGTCCTTGGCAAGATTGCTGATCTGACTGCCCTTCACGCCCGGCGCCGGTTGCAGTTCAAAACGGGTAATCACCGGCCCGGGATTGACCGCAACCACCTCCACCTGGATATTGAAATCCTGCAGTTTCAATTCCACCTGGCGCGACATGGCCTCCAGCGTTGCATCGGAGTAACGCCCCTGAGACGGCCCGGGTTTATCCAGCAGGTTCAGCGGCGGCAACGCCGCTTCCGGTGGCATGTCGAACAACGGTTCCTGTTTTTCCTCCTCCACGCGGGCGCCGGTTGCCACCCTGCTGATGACCGGTTCAATACGTGGCGGCGGCCGATCCTTGACTTTTTTCTGCTGTTTGCGCACCAGTTCCACGCGTTCCTTCCTGGCTTCCACTGAATTAAAGTGTTCAGTTAATTTATTAGTGTATGTAATTATTTTTTGAGCTATTCTTAACGCATAGTAACCGGTTTTTTCGATCACCTGCAGCCATGACAAACCGGTATATACGCTGATGCCCACCAATAACAGGCTGAGCATCACCAACACGCTACCGGCATTGCCAAACACGTTAAACAACAGCAGACCCAAGGCAATGCCCAGCACGCCGCCGGCGCTACTGCCCTGGTCGGGCGGGTGTCCCGGTAACTGGGCGCCGCCATACAAGTACGACCAGGCCAGCGTGCAGGCGCCGCAAAACAGCAGCAAAAAGCCAACGCCCCTGAGCGCCATCAACAGCGTCGGCGCCGGCGCTTCATTACGACGCGTGATAAAGATGCGCCAACCATCAAACACGATTATCAGCGGGAACAGGTAGCCCGGATAACCCAACAGGTACAACAGCAAGTCAGCGACGTAAGCGCCGACAATGCCGCCGTTATTACGGATTTCAGTGACGCTGACTGCCTGCGACCAACCGGGGTCGGCAGCGTGGTGGGAATACAGCGACAGAGCTACAAACAAGGCGCCGGCCAGCACGAAAATAAAGCCGATTTCGTTCAGGTAACGCGTGATCCGCCCCTGCGACCGGGCGTCGGTTGGTTTTTTTCTGGATGCCTGTTTCACGCTGTGTCCGAATTACTTCATGCCTGACAGATATTAAAAGTTATCGGGGAAAAAGGAAAGACCGGATTTGCTACAGGAGCGTAAATGTTTATTGACTGATAACGGGCATAAGTGCTACAGTTGTTTAATTTTAACCACAAAGGGGTGGATCGATGGCTGATTTGACACTGCTTGGCAGTATGTTTCGGAGTGTGACGACCCGGACGCTGCGTATATTAACACTGTTGTCGGCATTGGCGGTTATAGTATTGCCGGGTGGCGCCACCCTGGCTCAGGACAGTGGGATTGGTGCGCTGATGGAGGAAATCACCGTCACCGCCAGAAAGCGCGAAGAAAGCCTGCAAGACACGCCCATTGCGGTATCTGTGTTCAGTGGCGAGAGTCTGGAGGCGCGTGGCGTGCAGCGACTTGATGAAATTGCCGGCCTCACGCCCAACATGTCGTTCGACAACATCAATACCAATGGCGGTGGCGGTAACAGCGCCGCGGTATTCCTGCGCGGGGTAGGACAACGCGACTTCCTGCCTTCCGCCGACCCGGGTGTGGGCATCTACGTGGATGGCGTTTACTTCGCCCGTAGCGTCGGTTCGGTGCTGGATATTATTGATATTGACCGCGTGGAAGTCCTGCGCGGGCCGCAGGGCACTCTGTTCGGGCGCAACACCACCGGCGGCGCCATTGCCATTCATACCCGGAAGCCCCATGAGGAATTTGAAGGCAAGGTACGGGTCAGGGTAGGCACCGATGACAGAGCCGATGTGCTTGGTAAGGTTAATATTCCGCTCAGCGACACGCTGTTTATGAGCGCCACCGTCGGCAAATTTGACCAGGATGGCTTCATCGTGAATGAAAACGGTTGCGCCAGTACTCATCCTTGTGCGCCCGGCGAGCTGGGCCGCCTGGACACCGGCGATGATGACACCCTGGCCCTGCGCGGCGCGCTACGCTGGCAGGCGAGCGATAACTTTGAAGTCAACATCAGTGGTGATTATTCGCGCGATCGGGAAAATGGTCAGGCGCGCGTGGCTTCAGAAAATCCCAACCGGGTCGTCGATTACGCGCCCGGACAAAGTGTGTGGCATCACAATGTATCGCTCGGCGCCAATTCGCAATTCAACCCTGCCAACGGCGGTCCTGGTCTGGGGGCCGGTTTTGGCAACCCGGGCACGCCTTTTGCCAGGGACTTCAGTAACTGCGACGCCACCCCCGAAAATCCGGCCGGTACTACCTCTGGCTGTGCCAATGCCAACACCATCGCGCTGGGACAAAACACTGGCGACATGCCGACTTTTTCGCATCACGATGTCTATGGTTTCTCCGGCACGGTTGACTGGCAACTCTCGGAGAACCTGCAGATCAAGTCTATAACGGCTTATCGTAACGTTGACAGCACCTTTGCCCATGACGGTGACAACACGCCGTTTTACCTGTCTTGGGTGCGGGACCAGATTTACAAGCAGGAGCAGTTTACCCAGGAACTACAACTGCAAGGCACGGCTGTCAGTGATCGCTTGCAGTGGATCATCGGCGGCTTTTATTTCACCGAAGACGGCAACAACTACAACCCGGTGGATTTTGCCCATATTGATATCGAAAGCGGCGCTATGTTCGATCACGAAAGTATTGCCGCTTTTGCCCAGGGTACGTTTGACATAACGGACAAACTGCACCTTACCGCAGGTGTGCGCTATACCGAAGACACCAAGGACTTTATCGTTACCAGCGACGGCCAACACAGTACCCCCGGCCCCCACTTCCCCATGGTGCCCAGTGACCAGGTGAATATTCAGTCTGCGGCGCCCGTTTTTGCGCCGACCGGAATTCTGGTAAAACTGATTGCCGACGGGACCACCACTTTGAAGGCCAACGACTGGACGCCCATGGCCAATATTTCCTACGACGTGAATGACAACCTGATGACCTATTTCACCTACGCGGAAGGGTTCAAGAGTGGCGGGATACACCAGCGTAACGCTGGCGTCTATCCTGGCAATGCACCCACCTACGACCCGGAGTTCGTAGAATCCTTTGAAATCGGCTTCAAGTACAGCACGCCGGATGGTCGGTTTGTCCTGAATACGGCTGCCTTCTACGCCGACTACACTGAGATTCAACTGGAAACCCTGGCGCCGGAAGGTATCGCCCCGCAGCTTGACAACGCCGGAGAAGGCGAGATCAAGGGGTTTGAAATTGAATCGCGCTGGTCGCCGCTGGATACCTGGTTCCTGGAAGTGGCTATTGGCCATCTTGATGCAACCATCACGAGGACCAGAGCCGGCGCCCGTAATTCCGGATTCCCTTCAAAAGGCGACCGATTACCGCAAGTACCGCGCTGGTCACTGGCCTCTTCACTTATCAAGGAATTCGGCCTGGGCGATATGGGCGCTATCATCGCTCGGCTGGACTACAACTACCGCACCAAGGTGTTCTTCAGCGCGGACAATGATCCGGGCAGCGTGATGCAGTCTCACGGCCTGCTCAATGCCAGCCTGGGCTGGGACAGCGCCAGCGACAAGCTCTCGTTGACCTTCCACGCCAACAATATCTTCGACAAGCGCCGCATCATTTACACGGAGCTGGCAGGGTCGGGGCGCACGCAGAACGACATCCTCGCCCGTGACTTTGCCTGGTACCTGACTGGCGAGTATCGGTTCTGACGCAAAAATGCCATGGAAGGCATTTTTAGAAGTTTTTTCAAATCGGCAGTGGCAACAACTCGCGCAGTTGCCGGGTCTTCAACACGACCCGGCGGCTGCGTAGTTTCCAGGTATCAGCGGCGTTCTCCCAACAGTCCTGATAGTGGCCGTCGGCATACAGGGCGATAGTCCCATCGGGGCTGGTGTGGTATAGTGCGACACTGCTTGAGGTCTGCACGGTCGTATCGCTGAGTTTGAATATTTCCACCGATACTACCCGACTTTGTTCCACTTCGGCGCCCGCCCGATCCTGCCCGGAGCTACCGGCAAGGCGTTCTTGCAACTCAGCGCGATTGCATTGCATGATGACTGTGGGTTGCGGCGCTTCGGTGACGATCTCGTAACTGCCTTGCTCCTGATACAGGTCCAAGTAGGCCTGAAAATTGCGCTCATCCAGGTAACGACCGGAAGCAAGCAGCAGACGCTTCAGTTCAAACTGCGCGATGATGTCTCGTTCTGCCATACGTTACTGCTTTCACCCCGACCGGTACGCCACCTTTCTGTCTGTCATGGCGCTACCATTGACGATGGTGGTCGCCTTGTGTTCTAGTACTCTTTCCATTTAATTCTGACCGGTTCAGCGGGTCGGGAAGCGGTTGAACGCAAGGCACGCCGCGCAGGTAATGGCGCGCCCTTGCCAAGCGGCGTAACGCCGTGAGCGACCGCTTCCCGGCCCGCCCGCAGGGAGCTAACCAGCGCCGCCAATACGGCGTTACAGCCCTTGTCAAGGGCGCGCCATTACCTGCGGGCTGCGCCTTGTCTTGGCAGCGCTGGTTAGCTCTGAACCGGTCAGAATTAAATGGAAAGAGTACTAGGTTGATCACAGCGCCTTGACCTCCTCTGCGATGATTTTAACGCCATCCCGCACGACCTCGTCAGCCATCGAATAAGTGATGCGTATGCACTCCTGCTTGTGCGGCCAGGGGTCGTGATCCAGCCCCGGGAAAAAATATTCACCGGGGATGACCAGCACGCCGCGTTGCTTCAGGCGGCGGTACAGTTCCAGGCTGCTGATGGGCAGGCCGGGAAACCACAGCCACAGAAAGATAGCGCCCTCGGCCTTGTGGATGAAATAGTCCGTGCCTGCCAGTTCTGCGTGCAGCAAGGCTATGGCCCGCTGCGCCTTGTGTTGATAATACGGACGGATCAGGCTGCGGCTGACCTCGGTGATGCGGCCGCTACGCACCAAATCGTACGCCAGCGCCGGGCCGACACTCTCCGGCGCCAGGGTGAGGATACCGTTGATATTGCTGAGTGCGGTGATGATATCGGCGCGCGCCACGACGATGCCGGTGCGGGTCGCCGGCAGCCCCAGCTTGGACAGACTCATGGACAGGATAATATTCTCGTTCCACACCAGCTCTGCCTCGGTGAAGATAATGTTGGGGAACGGCATACCGTAGGCATTGTCGATAAGCAACGGGATACCGCGCGCTGAGGAGATGTCAACCAGTCTGGCTACCTCGGCGTCGGTAAGCACGTTACCGGTGGGGTTGGTAGGCCGCGACACACAGATGGCGCCGGTGGTTTCATCCACTTGCAGGCGGTCAAAATCCACGTGGTATTTGAAGGTATGCTCCGGCAATTTTTCAATGGCGGGGCGCTGGGCAATGAAAATATCGTCCGCCAGCCCTGCGTCGCCGTAACCGATGTACTCCGGCGCCATGGGCAGCAGGATTTTTCTGTGCCCGTCGGCGCAGTCACCGGCAAACATGTTGAACAGCAGAAAAAAGGCCGACTGGCTGCCGGTGGTCAGCGCCACGTTCTGCGCCGTCAGCTCCCAGCCGTATTCACGGTTCAGCAGGTCTGCCAGCGCCGTTAGGAATCTGGCGTTGCCCTGCGGCGGGTCATAATCGCCAACCACCCGGGCAAACTCACCGGGCTGGTCTAAAATGTCCTGCATCCGCTGCCGGAACAAGGCCTGCACCTCGGCAATATGCGCCGGGTTGCCACCGCCGAGCATGAGCATGTCCTGCTCCCCGGCCATAGCTCCGGCCATGTCATCCATAAGCTGGGTAATACCGGAATGTCGGGCAAACCGCTGGGCGAATGTTGACAGGTTCATAAGTTAGAGGCGCCTTTAGTAAACCCGATAGGTCACGCGGTCGCCAACGGCAATATCCCGTTGGCGCACCTGTCCTGCGTTCAACTCCAGCGCCGCCTTGACCTTGCCGCCGGAGGGCATCGTGGTGGTGGATTCGGGCCGGGCATTTTCGATGATTTTGACGATGTGCCCGTCTGCGTCGATGTAGATTATATCAAGCGGGATGAAGGTATTCTTCATCCAGATACTCATACGCGTCGGCTTGTCATTCAGCAATAACATACCCTGATGTGCGGGCAGTGATGACCGGTACATGAGCCCGAGGCTTTTCAGAGACGGAGTATCGGCGACCTCAATGCGGTAGTTAATCTCGCCAAAGCGAGTGGCGATAGTCAGTGCGCCACTCTTGAACTGCGCCCCGGCAATGAGCGCAGTGGCAACAACCAGCAGCGCGGCGAGGTAGCCGCAACGAGGGATAGTACGATGCATCTACAGCTTCGAGAAAACCCTCTTTGCTTTTGGCCTCAGGCTAAAAATATAAAATCTGAATTATCCAGGTCGGCGACATCGAAATCTGACAGGATGATAGTGGTCAGATAGTCAGCGCCCAATGAGTCAGTGCCCTCTAGCTCAATGCGCACGTTACCCCCTAAACTGAGGGTATCGAGGTCGCCCACGGAGGCGATGCCACTGAATTCAGTCAGATCAATCACGTCCTCGCCGTCGGTAAAATCCGCAATGGTGCCGCCCCCCAGTTTGCTGGGGGAGAATTCAAACCTGTCTTTCCCATCGCCGCCATGCAACACGTCCATGTCATCACCGTCGGAGATAAGAACATCATCCCCGGCCCCGCCCTTTAACAGATCGTTGCCCTCACCAGCGGTCAGGGTGTCGTTCCCCTTGCCGCCGAAGATCCGGTCGTCACCATTGCCGCCATTCATGGTATCGTCGCCGCCCGCAGGCCCGCCGTACAAGGTATCATCGCCGTCGCCGCCGCTAATGATGTTATCTTCACCGTCTCCGGCCAGTATGTCGTTAAACGCGCTGCCGATAAGGTGTTCTATGCCCGTCAAGGTGTCGCCCTCGGCATCGCCGAAGCGCACTCCTCTGACATCGTGCAGGCGCACCAGCACGCGCGCCTCCGAAAACAGGTACACAGCATAATCGCTGCCAGCCCCGCCATCGAGCATGTCGGCGCCCGGGCCGCCATTGAGCCTGTCGTCGCCGTCACCGCCCTTGAGCGTATCGTCACCCGCAAAGCCGTTCAAGGTGTCATTACCACCCAGACCCTCCAAGACATCAGCGCCGTCACCGCCTTCGAGAGTATCGATTCCAGCCGTGCCCATGGGGGGAGCGTCGGTGTCCGGTTGTGAAGAGTCGTCGGACTGGCCCGGAAGCTCAACAGTTGTCTCTATGGAGATCGGCAAGCCGGGAATGGAGACCTCGACCATAACGTTGGTGGCCGAGGCGAAATCGAGATCAACCTCATAACTGTCGCCGTTATCCAAATCCAGCTTCAACTCTGCCGTACTCGGCCCGGTCTTCTCGAAGCTGTAGCTTCCGGCTATCGTGTCTCCGCCTCGGGTATATTCGAACCTGTTGGCGGAAGTAAATTCCAGCGTGGCGTCCTGACCCAGGACACGTATCGATATTTTTACGCTGGAGAGCAGCTCAAATAAACCATTTGCATCGGCTGGAGCAACGCCGGCGGCGTCGTCATTCAAGGGTCGAAGGTCGGCCAGTTGGGGGATGAGTGAGGGTACAAAACCGAAGTTGTTTGTCATTACTGTGCTCTCCACAAATGCTTGTCAGTTGTGCCAGACGTAAGCCGGGAAACGCGCTCTGGCGTCCAAGTGTTGGTATTATATCATTTTAATGCCTCCATGTCTGCCCGATTTTTATCAGGCGGATGACGCGTTCGGCGGCGTTGGCGATGTAGTCTCTGGCGTGGGTCAGGGCATCAGTTAGGGGCATGTCCCTGGCGATGGCCGGTTCCAGGCCGTGAATGCCGTGGGCGAATACCGAACCGGCATCGTCCGCCAGACTACCGCCGATGGCGACGACGGGCACCTCGTAGTCACCGGCCAGACGGGCGATGCCGGCCGGAGTCTTGCCGAAGGCGGTCTGGAAGTCCACCCGGCCCTCGCCGGTCAACACCAGGTCTGCCGTGCGCAGGTGGGTCTCGATACTGGTGGCCTTGCTGATAATCTCAATGCCGCGTTGTAAGGTAGCGCCAGTAAACACCAATAAGCCAGCGCCCATACCGCCGGCGGCGCCGGCGCCGGGCGTCTTGTCCACATCCACCCCCAGTTCCCGCTTGAGCACCCCAGCCAAGTGTTTCAGGTTGGCATCCAGGGTTTGCACCATGGCCGCGTCTGCGCCTTTCTGTGGCGCAAACACATGCGCGGCGCCGTCGGTTCCGGTCAAGGGGTTATTCACATCGCAGGCAACCAGCAGCTGCGCTTGTTGCAAGGCGGGATGCAGGCCGGTCATATCCACGGCTTCGATGTTGTGCAACATGCCACCGGCGCCGTTGGCGCTGAGTGCGCGCCCCTCCCCGTCACGAAACACCACTCCTAACGCCTGCGCCATGCCCACACCGGCATCGTTGGTGGCGGAACCGCCTATGCCAAGGATGATCTTGCGCGCGCCCTGCTCCAGCGCATGGTACAGCAACTCTCCCGTGCCGTAAGAGGTGGTCAGTAACGGGTTGCGGGTAGTGTCATCCACCAATGCCAGCCCGGACGCGGTCGCCATTTCGAGCACCGCAGTCGTACCATCCGCCAGTAACCCGTAAGCGGCTGCAACCGGCTGCCCGGCCGGGCCTGTGACAGTGCAGTTGATCAGTTCGCCGCCGACCGCATCGAGTAACGACTGCACCGTACCCTCGCCACCGTCGGCCATGGGTATCTTCACACACTCAGCATCGGGCCAGACCCGTTTTACGCCAATCTCCATAGCCGCGGCCACTTCCATAGAGGTCAGGCTGCCTTTAAATGAGTCGGGCGCAAGGATGATCTTCATATTATTGTTATCGATAGTTTACGTTTAACATGGATGCACAGGATGTACAGGATAAGATTCAATTTTGTAAAACCTTAATCATCCTGTATATCCTGTGCATCCATGTTAATAAGCCTGAAGCGCAGGAGGCGCCTGTTAACCAATGCCCCTGTTATCGTCCTCAGTCTTCGTTTCTCGACTGTAGCCCTGATCCTGCCGGGTCAGGTTGACCGCGTGTTTCTGGCGGTAAATGTCATAGACTTTTTCCGGGGTGAGGCCGGCGCAGATGAGGGCGGAAACCAGGAAATGCAGGATGTCGATCAGTTCGACGCGGATGTTCTGCAGGTCGATCTCATCCTTGCTCCACCATTTCCACAGCAGTTCTTCATCGAGTTCCTGCACTTCCTCGCGCAGGGCCCTGGAATAGTTGGACAGCCAGGTGTTCGGCAGGTCGTTTACCTTGAGCGCGCCCTGCTCGACTGCAGAAAAAATGGCCTCCATGGTCAGCGGCTTGCCCGCCATATCCTTGAGCTGGTTCTTGCTGAACACATAATCGTTCAGGTCGGACTGCATGGCAAAGATGCGTCGTAGCATATCGTCTGGCGGCGGGGTATCAGTCACGTCGTGAATCCTGGTACTCTTTTAACCTGATATTGCCATAAGCAGACCGTGTGTTGGTAGGTGTTCAAGCTCAAAATATAAAATCTGAATTATCCAGGTTGGCCTCGTTGAAATCGGACAGAATGATAGTGGTCAGGTAGTCAGCGCCCGATGAGTCAGTGCCCTCTAACTCAATGCGCACATTCCCCCCGTAACTTTCGATCTCAAGATCGTCCACGGAGGCGATGCCACTGAATGGAGTCAGGTCAATCACGTCCTCGCCGTCGGTAAAATCCGCAATAGTGCCGCCCCCCAGGTTGCTGGGGAAGAATTGAAATGTGTCCTTCCCGTCACCGCCATGCAACACATCCATGTCATTACCGTCGGCGATCAGGGTGTCATCTCCAGCCCCGGCTTTCAACAGGTCATTGCCCTCGCCGCCGGTCAAGGTATCGTCCCCCTTGCCACCGAAGATCCGGTCATCACCATTGCCGCCATTCATGGTGTCGTCGCCGCCCGCAGGCCCGCCGTATAAGGTATCATCGCCATCGCCGCCGTTGATGATGTTATCCTCACCGTCCCCGGCCAGTATGTCGTTATACGAGCTACCGGTAAGGTGTTCTATGCCCGTCAGCGTATCACCCTCGGCATCGCCGAAGCGGACCCCTCTGGCGTCGTGCAGGCGCACCAGTACACGCGCCGATGAACTCAGGTAGGACGCATGGTCGCTGCCGGGGCCGCCATCGAGCGTGTCGGCGCCGGGGCCGCCGACGAGCGTATCGTCACCGGGCCCGCCATTGAGCGTGTCAGCGCCGGCGCCGCCCCTGAGCGTATCGTCACCCGCAAGGCCGGACAAGGTGTCATCACCGCCCAGGCCCTCCAAGGTATCAGCCTCATCCGTGCCGGTGAGGTTATCAGCGCCGGCCGTAGCTACAGGTGTAGTGTCGGTATTGGGCGTGGTGTTGGTGTCAGTGTTGCTGCCCGGTGCGGTATCAGTGCCCGGTGTGGCGCCGGTGTCGGCGCCCGGGCTTGGAGTATCATCCTGATGGTCAAGAGGGATTATGGCATTCACCCCCCCGCCGCCGGGAAGGGAAAAACTGGCTATCACCATAGTGTCCGAGGCGAACTCAAGACCGACCTCATAGCTATCGGCATTGTCCGGGTTCAGCGTCAGCGTCGCCGTAGCCGTACCGGTCCGCGCATAAGTATAGCTGCCGGAACTTTTTGTTCCGTCTCGCACAATCTCGTAGCTGTTGGCGGACGTGAATTCCAGCACGTCAAGCCGTATCGGTATGGTTATTTTTTTCCCGGAGAGCAGCGCAAAGAATCCTTCCGAGTCGGTCGGGGCGGCGCCAGGGTTCCCATGACCCTCGTGCGACGGCCGCAGGCCGGCCAGTTGCGTAACGACCGGGGGTACAAAACTGAAGTTGTTTACCATTGATGCGCTCTCCACAAACGTTTGTCAATCATTGGCTATGTCAGACGATATGCCGGGGAACAAAACCGTCACTTTCGGGACGTCATAGTATAGCATTTTCGCTCCAGTGAGATAAACTGCAAACTCAGATGGAGCTTGACAGGTTCGTCATACCGGTTTATGCTTGTCACCCGAATTCAACAGACAATCAGGTGACAGAACAACCACCATGACCACGGTTAATATCGAACTGTTCGACGCGTTAAAAAAGATCGACGGTGTCACCGAGGATCAGGCCCAACGCGCAGCAGCAGGAGACCTGTCAGAAATAAAGTCTGATATAAAGTTTCTCGAATGGGGGCTGGCCATGGTCGGCGCCTTAATGCTGGGATTATACCTGTCGTAACCATTCCCTCGTAGCGCTACGCGGCAATGCCTGCCGCACCTGTCGCGATGAATATCGAACTGATCAGCTTTGACCTGTGCCCGTTTGTGCAGCGTTCCGTGATTACCCTGCTGGAAAAGGACATCCCGTTCCGGCGCACCGACATCGATCTGGCGAACAAGCCGGATTGGTTTTTGCAAATCTCGCCGCTGGGGAAAGTGCCGGTGCTGCGTATCGATGGCAACATCCTGTTTGAATCGGCGGTCATCAATGAATACTTAGATGAGATTACGCCACCGTCCATGCACCCGCAGGAGCCGTTACAGAAAGCCATGAACCGAGCCTGGATTGAATTCAGTTCGGAACTGTCCAACCTGTCATTCAGGATGCTCACTACAACGCAGCGCAAGGTGGTTGAGGATACTTTGCAGGCATTGCGGGAGAAGTTTGAGTTCCTGAACCGCAACCTGAACGCCGCCCCTTTCTTCAACGGCGCCCCCTTCGCGCTCATAGACGCCGCCTACGCGCCGGTTTTTATCCGCATCGAATACCTGCTGCAACAAGCGCTGTCCGCTGTAGTCCCGCCGCATTGCACCCGCGTCCTGGCCTGGAGCAACGCCATCCTGGCTCGCCCTTCGGTACAAGGCAGCATCATCGACGGCTTCACCGAACTGGCCACGGCACGCTTCAAAAAACGCGGCGGCGCGCTGTTGGAGGGGCTGTAAACTGCCCTCTGCGTTAATCCGCGTCATCTTCTGCGGACGATTGCCGACTGACCTGGACAATCACCCCGAACAAAGGATGGTCGAAGTAATGCAGTTGTTCCAGTTTTATGCGCCGGCTTTCCGTCAAGCGCACATAATCCGCAGACTGACGGCGTTGCGCTGCTAGCAGTTGTGGTTGTTCCGACAGGTCGGGGAAGTAGGCCAGGTCCACATCCAGGTGCAGGAAACGCGAGCTGCGCAGGCGTACATGGCCGGTGAAGTCCTGCACCGGCGGCAGGTACTGCGGCGCCTGCGTTTCCCCTGTCTGCGACTCTTGCGGCGATACCGGCAGAACATCACGCATGTTGTGCAGCCGCACAGCTCGCACCTCCTCGGCGCTGAGGCCAGGCTGTTGCCAAGCCACATGCAGCAGTGGCCGATACTCCCGGGACTGCGCCAATGCCCACCTCACCTCCGCCAACCGCTGCTCCTGCCGGGGCAAGGCCAGATACGGAATAAGGCGCTGCGGCGCTGTGGTCTCGGCAACCGCACCGGCCGCAGGCGCAGCCATTGCCGTGAGCAGGCTGATGGTTTGCACGCGCGACGGCAGCCCGGGCGCTTCATACCACCACTCATCAGTGGCATCGGGCTCAGTGTAGGCAAATACGACCACTTCCACCCGGTACCAATCAGCAACACGCGCCTGAGCGCCGGAGAGGGTAAGCAGCTCCAGGGACAGGCTGATACCAAAAAGTAAAAACTTTGTGAATTTGTTCCTGTTCAGCATTATACTGGTTTACAATTACAGTGCTTTGCTATTGAGCCGCCATACCCTATGACAAAACTTGACGAATTAAAAGAACGGATTTCATTTTTGAGCAAACTGTTTTTTGGAATTATAGGCCTGTTTGTGCTTATGGCCACCTCTAAAAATTAGAGGTGGCCGTGCAGCATAAGGATATGCTGCC
>JAPORZ010000089.1 GCA_026709915.1 Gammaproteobacteria bacterium | reverse complement strand
CTAGCGTCGTAACTGATACTGCGCACCGAACTGCTGTGGTGGACGCTAACCCCGCCCCCGTTATTCCACAAGGCATGTCCTCGCACGAAGTGCTCGTACAATTAACCAATGATGGCGAGTGCAGCGCAATCAATAAGCTGATGGTTGTCCTGATGCCGGATGCCGGTGGCGCCACAAGAGCAAAATACCGGATAGCACCTGGCGGAGGTTTCGATTCCGTCCCTTTCCGCGACAATAACTGCCCCTAACGGAACGCCTTTGAACCGCACTATGGCAGGCGCTCATTGCGCTGTCAGTGCATTCAGAGACTCAAAGCAGCCAGATAATCCCGAATTGCTTCACTGATATTGGCAATCGCTTCTGCTTCCGTTGCCCCTTGAGACCAGCACCCCGGCAAAGCCGGACAAGCAATGCTGTATCCTTCATCCGATGCTTTTATCACAACCGTATATTTCATGTCTCTTGTCCGCATTGCTCTCGGGCTACAACTGCTAAAATATCCTGACGCTATTCCTGAACAAGGCACCCAGTTCCTTTGAGAACTGTTCCAGCAGAGTGTCGCGGTAGGTGAAATCCACAATATCTTCGGCGCCGATGAGTTCGCGGGCGACATAGTCGGCGTTGCCCAGGCCGTCTATCAGGCCCAGGGCCAGGGACTGCTCGCCGGTCCATATCAGCCCGGAGAAAATCCGCTCATCTGCGCTCAGGCGGTCGCCGCGGCCTTGTTTGACGGTTTCTACAAATTGCTGATAGACATTATCCAGCAAGGTATTCACGTGTGAGACTTCTTCATCCTGCGCCGGTTGGAACGGGTCTAAGAAGGCCTTGTTGGCGCCGGCATGGTAGACGCGCCGTTCCATGCCCAGTTTGTTCAGCGTATCGACGAAACCGAAACCGCCCATGACCACCCCGATGGAGCCGACCAGGCTGGCCTTGTCGGCATAAATCTGGTCTGCTGCCACGGCGATGTAATAGCCGCCTGAGGCGCACAGGTCGCCGATGACCGCATACACGGGAATGTCGGGATGCTCGCTTTTCAGGCGGTTAATTTCATCATTGACATAACCGGCCTGCACCGGACTGCCGCCGGGGCTGTTGATGCGCAGGATAATACCGGCCGTCTTGCCATCTTCATAAGCAGCGCGCAAACTGGCTGTGACGTGGTCGGCGCCAGCGGGTTCGCTATTGGCAATGACGCCTTGAATGTCTATCAACGCGGTATGTTCAGCGCCATCCAAACGAGCGCCGGAAATATCCGCGCCGTCACTCAGGAAAATGACCAGCAGGATGGTAACCACCCCCGCGCCGAACAGTTTGAACACGATACCCCAGCGGCGCGCGCGACGCCGTTCGGCCAGGAACTCCCGGGCAATACCGTTTACCAGGTCTTGTTCGAAGCGTGCATCGGTTTCCTTCCTGCTCTCATTCTGTAACCAGGGGTCACTCATGTCGGGCCTGTGTTATCAGCTTTCTTCAGCGCTTGCGGTGGCCGTGGCTTCCTTTTTTTCAGCGGGTTTCGTTTTGGCTTCCGCAGCTTTGTCCGACTGCCTCCGGTCGCGGCTGTTACGGCCGCGCCCGGACTGGCGGGATTGACGTTTATCGCCACTGCCCTGCTCGCGGCTGCCCTGCCGACGCTGGCCGCCAGAGCCTGCACTGTCGTTTCTGCGTGAAGAACTTCTGCGTTGTTGTTGTCTGCCTGAATTGCCGCCCGCAGGCCTGCCTCTGCCTCTGTTGCCGGATGCCGGGCGCGGTTTCTCCGGTTCCGGGGGTGGGGCTTGCGTTTGCTCTTCTGCATCGGCGTGAAACAGTTTGTCCAGCAGCCTGCTCACCAGCCCTTTGTCCCTGGCGGCCCGGGCTGATGGCGCCGGTTGGGCTGGCATAATCTGGGTCAATGCGGGCTTCTCCCGTGTTCTGCGTTTGTCACCAGCCGTGGCGTCAACGGTTTTGCTCTGTTTGGCCTCGGCAAACTTGTAGCTCTCCTGACGGGACTCATCCGATGTAGAATCGGATAGATTGATGCGCTGAATCAGGTATTGCGGCGTTTCCATGTCCGGGTTCGGACTGATGATGATTTGCACGTCAAGACGTTGTTCTATGTCGCGGATGTCCTGGCGTTTTTCATTTAATAAGTAAGTGGCGGCATCCACCGGCAATTGCGTAACCACTTTGGCGGTAAGCTCTTTCATGGCCTCTTCCTGAATAATCCTCAACACGGCCAGAGACAATGATTTTATGTCCCGGATGCTGCCCTGGCCGTCGCAGCGCGGACAAGGGATATGGCTGGATTCTCCTAAGGATGGGCGCAACCGCTGACGCGACATTTCCAACAGTCCGAAGCGTGAGATGCGCCCCGTTTGTACCCGGGCGCGGTCCACCTTCAACCCCTCCCGTAGCCGGCTCTCAACCGCGCGCTGGTTTCTGCTGCTCGTCATGTCAATGAAATCAATGACAAACAGGCCGCCTAAGTCGCGCAGGCGTAATTGCCGGGCAACCTCGTCGGCTGCTTCAAGGTTGGTGGTTAACGCGGTCTCTTCGATGTCCTCGCCCCGGGTTGCGCGCGCCGAATTGATGTCTATTGAGGTCAGCGCTTCGGTGTGGTCAATAATCAGCACGCCACCGGAGGGGAGTTGCACCTCTCGGGAAAAAGCAGTTTCGATCTGCCCTTCGATCTGGTAGCGACTGAACAGCGGGTCGCTGCCAGAATACAGTTTCAGTTTTGGCAGGTTATGGGGCATGACCTGTTCCATGAAGTCCCGAGCGCGGTGGAACACGTCATTATCGTCAATCCAGATTTCAGCTATATCACTTCTGAGATAGTCGCGAATGGCCCGGATAATGACTTCGCTTTCCTGATAGATGAGAAACGGGGCAGCCTTATCGTTAGAGGTTGATTTGACGGACTCCCAGAGCATTTTCAGGTAGTCCAGGTCCCACTGTAATTCCTCGGCGTTTTTGCCCACGCCAGCAGTGCGCAGGATCAGGCCCATGCCCTGCGGTATTTCCAGAGTGCTCAGCGCTTCGCGCGCGTCACTGCGGTCATTGCCTTCAATTTGCCTGGACACGCCCCCGGCCCTGGGGTTATTGGGCATCAGCACCAGGTAGCGCCCGGCCAGACTGATGAACGTGGTCAGCGCCGCGCCCTTGTTGCCGCGCTCTTCCTTCTCTACCTGGACAATGTACTCTTGCCCCACCTCCAAGGCATCTTTGACAACGGTGCGGCTGCGGCCATTGTCGCCATTTTTAGATTTAAGCAGGGTGCGGGCAATTTCCTTGAAAGGCAAAAACCCGTGGCGCTCGGCGCCGAAGTCAACAAACGCGGCCTCAAGACTGGGCTCAATCCTGACAATCCGACATTTGTAGATGTTTGACTTCTTCTGTTCTCGTCCTGTTGATTCTATATCAAGATCGTACAGGCGTTGGCCGTCCACTAGCGCCACCCGCAACTCTTCCGGTTGAGTCGCGTTTATCAACATTCTTTTCATTGTAAATGTCCGTTACGCAATGGCTCAGACCCGCTCTGGTCTGTGGCCGGGCAAGCGCCCGGGCCAGCCCGCAGGCTGGGAGCCATGTTAATCTGTTAGCACTGCCGTCTCGCAGCAGCGACCTCGAGTCCGGAGCGGCTCTGACGCGGCCTGTTCATGCCTGGCTTGGAGCGCCGCTAAAAATCAGCGGCGCCATTAACGCTGCTCCCGGGCTATCGAATATATAGGCGCGCTAAAAATCAGCGGCGCCGTAAACATGTCCATCGTGGAATCGTCAGGGCGGGACTGTAAGGCGCTAACCGATGAAGGTCAGCCGTTCTATGTCAAATTCTGCACCCGTTGCAGACAGGCGCCCTGATATGGCTTATCCTGGCAGGATATTTTGCTTATCAACTCAAGCGCATACAGTATAACATATCCGGCGCGCTACGGCAATACCATTTTCACATACCACTTTTACGATGTCGTCGATCATGTCACCGCCAACACCTAAAAAAACCAGGACCGGTAATATCGCCATCGACGCGGAGCAGTGCGGCCGGCGCATTGATAATTTCCTGATCTCCTTTTTCAAGCGGATGCCCAGGAGTCGTGTCTATCAGATGTTGAGACGTGGCGAGGTCAGGGTCAACGGCGGTCGCATCAAGCCGGAATATCGCCTGCAGACGGGGGATGTTATCCGTATTCCGCCGGTGTACGAGCCCAAGTCCGAGGCGCCTGATACTGCGCCGGCGCGCTTAGTTGACATGATCGGGCGTTGTATCATCCATGAGGACGCACGGGTTATCGTCATCAACAAACCTGCCGGGTTACCCGCACACGCCGGCTCCGGAAGTTATTTTGGCGTGATAGAGCTGTTGCGCGCATTGTTCCAGCAGGAAGACGGTTTGAACCTGATCCATCGTCTGGATAAGGAAACTTCCGGCTGCCTGATGATAGCAAGAACCATGCCGGTACTGCGCCAACTCAATCAGGCGTTGCGCAGCGGCCGGATTCGCAAAGAATATGATGCCTTGCTACAGGGACGGTTAGGGCAAAAGTTGATCAAGGTGGACAGCCCGTTACGGCGCTACGGGAATCGCGCTGGAGACGGCAAGGTCAGACCTGACGCGCAGGGCAAAACCGCCCTGTCCGAATTTACCGCGCGCGCCTCGTTCCAGGATGCCACCCAAGCCAGGGTCAGTATCGGCACCGGGCGCACCCACCAGATCAGGGTTCATGCCGGTTCCATCGGCCACCCGTTGGCCGGCGATGACAAATACGGGAATCGGGAATTTAACAGGAAAATGCGTGGCCTGGGTCTCAAGCGCATGTTTTTGCACGCCGCCCAGCTCACCGTGCCGGCGCTGCAGGAAACCGGGAAATATCGCTTCAGCGCGCCGCTGCCGGCTGACCTTGAGGCCGTATTGAAGCGTATGTCTTAACGGCGCCTCTAAAGGTTATCGGCGTCATAGTGACAGAAAAATTAACGCCTGCTCTCATCCATCAGGGTTTTCATATCCTTGACCGCCTGGTGAAGGCCGGAAAATATGGACCGGGCAATGATGGCATGGCCGATATTAAGTTCGGCAACCCGTTCCAGCGCGGCGATGGGCTGCACATTGTGGTAGTGCAAGCCATGGCCGGCGTTAATTTGTAGTGGTGTTTGCGCCGCATACTCGACGGCGCGGGCAATTTTGTCAAGTTCGTCGGCGCGGCTTGTGGCGTCTGTGCAGTCTGCATAATGACCGGTATGAATTTCTATCATGTCTGCGCCCGCAGCCACGGCTGCGTCTATCTGCACGGCATCGGCGGCAATGAACAGCGATACCTTAGAACCGTTGGCACGCAGTGTGGCGCAGGCCGCGCGTAGTTTCTGTAGCTGACCGGCCACCTCCAGGCCGCCCTCGGTAGTCAGTTCTGCGCGCCGCTCCGGCACAAAACAACAATACTGTGGCCGCAGTTTTTCTGCCAGCGCCAGCATTTTTGCGGTCACCGCCAGTTCCAGATTGACGGGAATGGTCAATACGTCCTGAATCATCTTTACGTCCCGTTCCTGGATATGGCGGCGGTCTTCGCGCAGGTGCACCGTAATGGAGTCGGCGCCGGCCTGTTCGGCAACCAGCGCGGCGTGCGCCGGTTCCGGGTAACGCGTCAGCCGGGCCTGACGCAGTGTCGCCACGTGGTCGATGTTAACTCCCAGTTTTATCGGTTTCATGGCATTGCGCTACCCTTGTTTGCTCGTGTTAAATTGATACAGTGCCCGGCTCTGCAAAGGTTTGTCTCCCAACAGCCGGCCTAATGAGCTGCGCATCAGTTGTTTGGCCTCTGCCAGTACGACCTTATCGGCCAGGTCTTCGTGCGCCAGGCCCAGCAAGGTGCGACCGGATACTTTCAGGCTGTCAGGAGCCGCCGCGCGCCCCGGCAGCGGGCCGCGCTCGGGCAGGTAATTATAATCCTGATCCGGCCTGATGGCATTGCCTGCGGTATCCGCATCCAGCGCCAGCCCGTAGCCCAGCGCTTCTAACAGCCGTTTTTCAAAGATTCTAAGAGTCAGCTGTTCGCGCGCGCGGTCGGTGAGCCGACGCAGTGCAGTTTCATAAGCATCAAACAGTTCCGGGTGCGGTTCATGCCGGTGCAGCAGCCTGACCAGCAGTTCGTTGATATAAAACATGGTGAACAGGCTGCCCGCCGTATTGATGTCATTATCCGGGCAGGGCTCCGCCCCGCTCAGCGTCCCCAGTTCCCGGCGCATACTCCAGGCGATATTGACCTTGCGCCCCGGTTGCAGCAACGCCCGGCTGGCATTTTTCTGCGTTCTGCCGCCCTTGGCGACCAGACTGATCCTGCCGTGTCGGCGTGAGAACACATCCAGCAACAGGCTGGTCTCGCGGTAGTTGCGGCTGTGCAGGATGTAGCAGGGGTTCAGTTCGGTGCGCATTATGATTTTGCGTCAGAGTGCAGGAATGCTGTTTCAAATGTATCCCAGAGTCTGCATCGCCTGCGCATCCTCTGTCCAGTCCCGTTTGACTTTCACCCAGGTTTGCAGATAGACCTTTTTGGCGAAGAACTTTTCCAGCTCCACGCGTGCATCGTAGCCTATCGATTTCAGCATCTTGCCGTTTGCGCCGATGAGGATGGCGCGTTGTGAGCGGCGCTCCACCCAGATGGTGGCGTACAGGGTCAGCAATGATTTTTCCTCCTTGAATTGATCGATGGTAATCGTTGTGCGATACGGCAATTCATCCCCCAGGTGCGTCATAACCTGCTCCCTGATATATTCGGCTGCCAGGAAACGGGCGCTTTTATCGCTGATTTGATCGGGCGGGAACAGCGGCTCTCCCGTCGGCAACAGGCAGGCCAACTTCTGTTCCAGGCGCGTAACATCACGCCGGCGTCGAGCGCTGATGGGTATGATTTCAGCGCCAGCGAATTTTTCCTTAAGAGAATCAATGTACGGCAGTAATGCGGCGCGCTCCTTGAGCAGGTCCAGTTTGTTGATCACCAGCGCCAGCGGCGCGGCCACATCCTGCACCAGTTCAGCAACCAGACTGTCTTCACGTTCCCATTTAAGCGCTTCGACCACAAACACCACCACGTCAATGTGCGCCAGCGCGTTGACGACCTCCCTGTTCATAAAGCGGTTCAACCCGGACTTGTGGGTATGCTGATAACCCGGAGTATCCGTGAACACGATCTGGTATGCGGGTGTGGACTTGATCCCGCGCAGCTGCCAGCGCGTTGTTTGTGGTTTTCTGGTAACGATGCTGACCTTGTGTTCAACCAGTTGGTTCAGCAGGGTGGATTTACCCACGTTGGGCCGGCCAATGATGGTCACATAACCGGCCTTGAAGTCCGGCGCTTGTTCCTGGTCGCTAACCGGCATTCGGCGCAATGATTTCCAGTGCCGCGTCAGCCGCAGCCTGTTCTGCGTCGCGTTTGTTTTTGCCGGTGGCGCGGGCCGGTTCGGCAATACCTTCGACATGGCACTCTATGGTGAACAACCGGTCGTGAGCCACGCCGGTTTCTGCCACAACCTGATAGCTGGGCAACGGTTTTTTGTTGGCTTGCAGATATTCCTGTAACCGGGACTTCGGATCTTTGGGGATATTCTCCGCGGTCAACTCTGCCAGCAGGCGGGAAAATAATGTTTGTACAAAACTGCGGCACTGTTCCAGATCGGAATCCAGATATACCGCGCCGACCAGGGCTTCCATGGAGTTGGCCAGCAGCGACTGTTTGCGCCACCCCGCGCTGTTGTGTTCGCCGGCGCCAAGTCTGAGGTGGCGGCCCAGGTCCAGTTGTGATGCCAGACTTGCCAGCGTTTGCTTTTTGACCAGGGAGGCGCGCAAGCGGGTCAGGTCGCTTTCCGTTGCGTCGGGAAATTTTGCAAACAGGGCGTCGGCAATGAACAGGCCCAGCAACGCATCTCCCAGAAACTCAAGCCGTTCATTATGTTCCTTGCTGAAACTGCGGTGTGTGAAAGCCCGGTCCAATAACGCGGTGTTGCGAAAGTCGTAGCTCAGCAGTCCGCTTATATGTCGTTGCAGTTCGCTGTTTACGCTCATCGCCAGTACTCTTGCAAAGGACGCCTGCTATTCTATCGCAGACCCAATCCGGCCCCAGTCCACGTCCCAGCTTGGCAGGTCAAAAAAGCTGTCGCTGCTCCAGTTCATCCAGATATAAAACGCCCGCCCCACCAGGTTTTCATCGGGCACCAGGCCCCAGTAACGGCTGTCGCGGCTGTTGTCACGGTTATCACCCAGCACAAAGTAATGACCTTCGGGGATGTGCGTGTCGATTGCCAGCGGCGAGGCAAACAAGGGGTTGATAAGGATCTGGTGCGGCGTCTCAGTCAGGCTTTCCTCCAGCAGATGTGAGCCGTTCTCCCTGCTGGCTACGCCGTCGCGCTGATAGACCTCCTGCAGCTCCACCTTGACTTCCTGCCCATTGATAATCAGTTGCTTGTTCTGGTATTGCAGACGGTCTCCGGGCACCCCCACTACCCGCTTGATAAACGGCACTGCCGGGTCTTCGGGATAGCGGAATACAACCACATCGCCGCGCTGAGGTTTGCCGCGGCCGAACACCCTGGTGTTCAGCACTGGCAACCGGATGCCATAGTCATACTTGTTGACGAGGATGAAATCGCCGCGTAACAGCGTCGGCATCATGGACGCGGACGGAATGCGGAACGGTTCAATGACAAACGAGCGCAGAACCAGCACGATAAAGAAGACCGGGAATAACGAGCGGGCATAATCGACGATTAAGGGTTCTGCGCGTCCCTGACTCGCAGATGGTTTCCTGTGGCGCGCAAAAAACAGCGCGTCAAGGGCCCAGATGATGCCGCTGAGCGCGGTAAGCAAGACCAGTAAGGCAGTAAAGTCAAAGGTCATTGCTCTCCTCCCACATGCAGTATGGCCATGAACGCCGATTGTGGAATTTCCACCGAACCCAGTTGTTTCATTCGTTTCTTCCCCGCTTTTTGCTTCTCGAGCAGTTTTCTCTTGCGCGTGACATCGCCGCCGTAACACTTGGCTGTGACGTTCTTGCGCAGCGCTTTTACCGATTCTCTGGCAATGATTTTCGAACCTATGGCTGCCTGTATCGCCACCTCATACATCTGGCGCGGCACCAGCTGTTTCATTTTTGCGGCCAGTTCCCGGCCGCGTCGTTGCGCCAGGTCGCGGTGCACGATACAGGACAGGGCATCGACCCGATCGCCGTTAATCAGTACATCCAGTTTCACCAGCGGCGCTTCCTGGTAGCGTTCGAAATGGTAATCAAAGGACGCATAACCCTTGCTCACTGATTTCAGCCGGTCGAAAAAATCCAGCACCACCTCGCTCAGGGGCAATTCGAAAGCAATCGCCACCTGGCGCCCGGCATAGTGTAATTTTTTTTGTTCTCCCCGTTTCTCGATACACAAGGAGATGACGTTGCCCAGGTACTCCTGGGGTGTCAGTATATCAGCCCGCACCACCGGTTCACGAATCGCCTGCAGCTTATCGGTGCCGGGCAGGTGCGCCGGGTTGTCGATATACAACGTGGAACCGGCCGTGGTTGCCACTTCATATACCACGGTGGGCGCGGTGGTAATCAGGCTCATGTTATATTCGCGCTCTAAGCGTTCCTGCACGATCTCCATGTGTAACATGCCCAGGAACCCGCAGCGGAAGCCAAACCCGAGCGCCTGTGAGGTTTCCGGTTCGTAATACAGCGCCGCGTCGTTCAGTTTGAGCTTGGCCAGCGCCTCGCGAAAGTCCTCGAAATCGCTGGAATCAATGGGAAACATGCCGGCAAACACGCGCGGCTTGGCAGGCTGGAAGCCGGGCAACGGGTGTGCCGTCGGGCGTTTTGCCGAAGTAATCGTGTCCCCCACGGGCGCGCCGAGTATGGCCTTGATGCCGGCCACCACATAACCGACTTCGCCGGTCTTGAGGCAGGTTCCAGGCGTGCGTTTGGGGGTGAATGCGCCAACGCCGTCAACCACGTAGTCCTGTCCGGTGGAGAATATTTTAATGCGGTCGCCGACACTCAGGCTGCCGGCGATGATGCGCACCAGAGAAATAACCCCCAGGTAGTTGTCGAACCAGGAATCGATGATCAACGCCGTCAGCGGCGCCTCGGTGTCACCCGTCGGCGGCGGAATGCGCGCAATAAGCGCGTCCAGCAGGTCATCGAGCCCGGCCCCGGTCTTGGCACTGACCCGGATGGCATCCATGGCCTCGATTCCGATCAACTCCTCTATATCCTGTATCGTCTTGTCCGGGTCTGCCGCGGGCAGGTCAATCTTGTTCAGCACCGGCACCACCTCCAGCCCGTTGTCGATAGCCGCAAAACAATTCGCCACCGTCTGCGCCTCCACACTCTGGGAACAGTCCACCACCAGCAGCGCGCCCTCGCAGGCCGACAGCGAGCGGGACACCTCATAGCTGAAATCAACATGGCCGGGGGTGTCGATGATATTAAACTGATAGTCGTTACCGTCCTGATGCGAATAATGCAGACGCACACTCTGCGACTTGATGGTAATGCCGCGTTCTCTTTCTAGGTCCATAGAATCCAGCACCTGCGCGGACATCTCCCGCTCACTCAACCCACCACAAACCTGAATAAACCGGTCCGCCAACGTGGATTTACCGTGGTCAATATGCGCAATAATAGAAAAGTTCTTGATCCGCTCCATGGGGCTACCGGGGGGTGATGAATCTTGATTGGAGTAACACTGATATTTGCTTAATCATCACTATCCAGTCTTTTTTTGACAAATGCGTTTTTATGATAGTAGTCTAGATCTATAGCACTAACTGTTCCTTGTTTGAGTAATGCTTCTACCAAGCGAAAAAGCCCTCTGGTTGCTGCCCCCTCCTCTATGTCTATGTATGGATTATCAGTAGGAAATCCCGTATTAAAATAGTCAGCATAGCCATCGAATCCTGTCAGGATAATATCTATGCATTTGTTCTTTGGATCTTGCTGTTGAATTTCATGGACTGCTTTATTAAGTTTCGGTTCATTCAATCCTTTTCTGTATTCCGATTTGGTCGCAAGCAATCCGCCGATTATATGAAATAATGGTTTTGGTTCTTCTTCCTTGCCTGATGCCGTATAAGGAACGGATGTTCGGTGTAGAATTCTAACACTCTCAATCTTTTCGGATGCCTGCCGGAGATATTCTTTAGTAATTCTTTGCTTGATCTCAAATACTGCATGCACTGATTCGGCTGGTACATATATATATCCTCGCTCACCCCAAAAGGTAGGCGTAAAATTATTGTCGTAAATGATACAGTCAATCTGTTTAGAAACAGCGCTTTTTGCATCTACTACAAAACCTGTTTCAACACAATACCGAGAAGGCAAAAAACGCCTCAGCAGGTCTCTCCAAGTATCTTCTGAAACATCACCTTTTGCGACTGGATGAGCAGGAAATTCCGCGCTCTCCAGCTTTATCTGTAAGGATTTTTCTGTATATCTAAAAGCCTCTCTTAAAGTTGTACCTTTATTGGTATTCATTATTTTCATCCCTGAAAGCTGGCGTGGCCAACATAGCTTCTAGTACTTTAAAAATATCTTCGAATTGTATAGGCTTATCAGGATAGGCATTAAGAATTATCGCAGGGAGCAGTCGCTGCGTCAGGTCAGAGTATGTAAGTCCCTTGTCAACTGAAATTTCCGCAAGTGTTGATATTTCTGCGTCGGTAACTCCAACTTCAGAAATCACATTTAGGACGGTTTCGGTTTGTTCTTTATTGGGACGTGAAAATTCAATTATCTCCGCGGCACGTCTCTTTATCGCTGGATCAATTGCAGACAACCGATTTGTACACATAATTACTATCGCTGGAACTCTTGAACTAGCAATTCGGTCAATCCCTCTGATAAATGCGTTTACTCCAGCTTTATCTTCATGGTGCATTTGTGTCATTTCCCGAGATTGAGCCAAAGCATCAGCTTCATCAACAAGTAGAATGATGCCTGCACGCGATAAGTTTTTTTCTCTATCTTTAAACTTTTCTGCTTCTGTCAAGGTATATCCAAAAGCTGATGATATAAGCTTTGTCATTTCTCCGACCCTCCCCATACCACGCGCTGACAAACTCACTGGCAATAACGTGATATTGATGCCTAATTTGCGAGCAACCGGGTCACCTACACTTTCTGCCAGTTGGGTTTTGCCGGTTCCTACATCGCCAGCAAGTATGATCAGTGGCGGTCGACGTATAATCTTGTCCAACAAATTTGAAATACCTGAGTGGTACTTTTCTGCCCACTTTTCAAGTCTTGTAGGGTTAAGAAAAATACAGATGGATTTCACCATTGTAGATTTGGCATTATCTATGCCGACCAGTTCATCAAAATAGCGGCGAGCGTCTGTATCTGGATAAGTCAGCCTACGCTCAAACAAATCGTCAAAGTTGTTCATATTATTTTGCTCTCATCAATATAGAGATGATCTCTGGACACCCCGTCCGCCCGCAGAATATGCTCTGTCGACTGTCCAGTTGCCATGAGGCTCATTACCTTTCGTTCTTCTGAAGCGTATATCAGCCTCTTTATAAACACGCTCCTTCTGTTCTGCGGAAAGGTTTGCCCATTTATAATTTGTAACTAAAAAAGAATGGAATTGACAACCACTTTTGTCAATACCGGGGCGGATTCCCCCAGGATCATCATCAGCGATTAAGAGTCCTCCATGCCTTGCTTCATATTTTAGTGCTATACGCCACCGACCATTGCTTGTTTTAAATCCATACTCGATCCTCTCAAGATAGTCCCCCTTCAATAAAGCAATGACTTCTTTTTCATAATTTGTAATCGCGTTATCGTCAGGCTTACCGTAGAAACGCTGCATACGCTTGAGATCAGTCCCAATTTTGATAGCAATATGAAGGGCATGCGTGACCGTGAACGTCACACTATCGGTTGTTGTATAAGTTCCGTATGACACTATAGCGACTCCTTAAATACTAAAGGATGGACCATATACTTTTCTCCAATAGTACATAGTCAATTCTTTGGTAGGTGCTTTCAGGGCTGCTTCAATTGCATCTCCTGCGTCAACTGCTTCGCTAACAATGATATCTCTGTCACTTGCGCTGTATTTCCGCCCTAGGTTGTTGTCGGGATTAACCGGGTCAAATACGCGGATAGGATCATTGCAGGGCGTGGGTCCTCCTACATAGTCAGTAAAGAAAACCTCTTCACTAAAATTAGTTCTAACAATATAGTCAAAAAAATCTAATAACGTTTCCGGGTAATCGGCGACATTAGAAATTTTATTATCATCAAAGAGCTTGGCAAGGACGAGTTCAACCATAAATGATTTGAACTTAAATTCACTGCCCTGTTCCTTTCGTACCTTAACCCACCACTTGAGCAGGCGCACTACCTGTGTATAAGTAGCGTATTTTTTACGACGTTTCGTAATGAACTCTTTGTGCAGAGTTACATTAGTCTGCAATCTTGTCCCATCCTCCTGAGAAACCAATTGCCCCCGATCGTCTTCGCCCTTTTGATATACCGGTACAATATCCACATCCAAGCTAGTTCCACGGAATTCAACTTTTACTGAATAGTTCTGTACCACCACTTGGTCACGACTAAAATTCGGGAAAACTTTATGTAATTTACCAGCTAGCCAACTTATTAGTTCTCCCACATCCTCCGGTGCAGAAGTAACATAAACGGCAACATCAACATCATTGATATTTTTCAATGCTGTATGTTTTGCAAGGCTTCCCGAAAGTAACATCTTTCGGAGTTCAAAGTCCGGGCTTTCAACTATCAAGTCCTCTACCTTAACTCGCAAACGATTTACCTGCTCGCGGTATTTTCTGGCGTCATCTCTGTTTAAATTTACAACGCGATCCGCAAAATCTTGAATATGTCTGTGGTCAATATGTTTTCTAGACATCTCCCTCTCCAAACAGGTTTATTATAAGCAATGGTTGTTACTAAAAATGTGCAGCATCTAGAGTTGTCATGTAGCCTCTACAAGAGACAATAAATCAGACAAAGACTTTATCTTTCCCGTTGTTGACAAATAACCTACCCCACGATGTAGATGCAACTTGAATTGTTTCACCAATGTTTGACCATCAATAGGCAAATCGTCCTGAAGGCAACGCACTTTAAGCAAGGCCATCAGCAATTCTTCATTTCCAGCTCCAGCAAAGGTTCTCCAAGACATCTCCACATTGCTGTCTGTAACTATATCCACCTGCTGGGGCAAACTCTTTTCCGCTATGGATAGACAAAAAGCCCATCTACATAGGATATTCCATTGAGACAAACCGGTTTTACGCTTCAGATTTGATAGCCGGTCTTTCGTCTCATTGGACAACCGAATATTTTCTAAACTAGTCATATTCAGTCAAAATACCCTTCAGATACGGTGGTCGATCCCTTTGTATTATCATAATTTAAGTGATAACTCCTTCCGACCCATGGACTCAACCTGTGTAGGTAATCACCAAAAATTTCCTCATCCGTTGTAAAGAGCAAAGACTGATGACTGGCATGGGGAAAGTACCGGTCGACCAGATTGACTCTGTGATTAGAGTCTAGGCGGCCCATCGGTGTATCAATAGCAACAGGTAATAACTTACCCGATGCTTTTGCCATTCCCCAAAGAAGAGAGACCGCTAGTAATTGCCTCTCCCCTGCAGATAGTTGCTCGGGGAGAATCGGTGTTTGTTCCATATCCCGCAAAACAATATTAAAGCTCTCTGGGTTAATACTTAATTCTGAAATCAGCTTATCTTTATGCAACAACGATTGGAAGCTATCCAAGGCAAGTTGTTCTACACGATTTATTTGACTATTTAAAACTTCAGAACCGAACTCTGCTAATATCTTTCTGGCGGTTTTAGAATGGCGGGTGAAGCGCATAATATCTTTGCGTGATAGATCTAATTCAGCATTCTTTTCCCATAATGCATTGATTTCTGCTTCGAGACGGGAACTCTCTTGCCGTAATTTTTCGAGTTCACTGTCAATATTTGCTATCTCATTTTCAAGTAGTGCAATGTTAGCACTTAACTGTTGACGCTTATTAAGTATCGCCTCAATTGAGTCTTCCGATGGGATGCCAGCTTGTTCCAATAACGCTGCTTCCATCTCCTCCGATAATAGTTTTTGTTTCTTGAATTCATAAGCAACGTTTTTTTTCAAATTTGGTATGCCGCTATCCAAAAATATATTCAGTCTTGCTACATCAGCTTCACTTAATTTAATTTGCACATTATCGGATGCAAGTTGCCTTTGTTTTTCTAAATCTGCTTGGCAAAATTTTTCAACTGCATCTGCAACATCAGTAGTTTCAGATAATTTTTGTATTAACTGGATAATTTTAGTGTCACGATTATGTAGATACTTAACCAACGCCTTAGCGTTCACGATCTCTTGTTCATGCTCAGCGTAACGAGCAACTTTTAATAATAATTCCTGCACAAGAATAAGAGGCAACTCACCACTGGCGAACTCTATCATTCGAGCGTTACAAGCCTGCTGGCTAGTTTGTACCTTACTTATACGACGTTCTATTTCTTCTCGTCTTTCCCGTAGCTCCCCTCCTCTCGCTTGGTATTCCTCGAGCACCCAAGTAAGACTACGTTTAGCCACATCCAATTCCCGTGTTTGTAAAACAGCTCTTTTTTCTACCATCTGTTCAATTTTCCCACGGCAAACATTAAGTTCCTTCTCTTTCTGACGAATAGCTGTCTTATCTACAGTTGGAATAATTGTGTTGATTTTACGTCTTTCTAAAATTCGCAAATCTTTTTGTAGTCGCTCGATTACATCTATGCCAAATAAATTATAGATGCCGGTTGAAACAAGTTCACGTGCTCCATCAGGCGAGGCGTAGGTCTCAATTTTCTCCCCATCAAAAAAGAATAGATGTGCGATATTGGCTGGCATAATTCCATTAATGTATTGAGGCCAGTTTTCCGTGAGCGACTTATCTAGGCTTTTATTACGAGTTACCTCTAATTTCTCTTTAATGTTAGTGCCAGCATTTTTCCAAGTACGAGTAACCCGATAACGTGTTTCTACGCCATCAGAAACACATCGAAATATAACTTCCACCGATGCCTGTCCCCATTTAGAATTCTTATGAACACTACGAGCAAGGAAGTCCTTGTAGCTGCCACCATTACGTCCCGCACATTTGGCATTCGAGCCTAACAGACAGAGCTGCAACGCGTCCATCAAAGTTGTTTTCCCCGCTCCATTTAGTCCACTAAACAACACAATCGGTTTGTCAGTGGAAGGAGGAGTTAAATCGATTTTCTGTATCCCTCCATAAACACCAAAATCATGCAGCATGATCCGATCTATTATCATTTGTATATTCTCCGCTTCACTGACTATTCCACTAGAGGGATAAGATTTTTTTGATGTTCACGGGCGCGTTCGATGGCGTCACTTTCATCAGTGTAAAAATTACGCTCAATTGCACCTTGTAAAGATTTAAACATTCCCGTACGTTTCATCGCTAGTTTGTGGCTGCTCTCGATTGAGAGCAACTCGCGTAACATCTCATATTGATTACTGTTTTCACCACATAGTTTGCGTAACAGTTTCATTTCCTGATCACCAAATATCGCACCGTCATTGAGTCTGCGTCCAGGATATTTTTCTCCCATTGCCCCTTCATAAATGCGAGGAAGACTATCTTCCATCTCATATTTTTCGACAACCCATATACGACGTATCTCTTCCATTTCTTCGAGTTGTATCAGCGAGAGGTCGCGGACGTAACTTGGGCCGGTTTTACGTACAAGGGCCTGCGTTTCTAATAATCGATGCAACAAATGTTCTCGGAAATCTTGTTTATATGGTCCTGGTATCGGGCGTCCATGAAAAAGTTGAACTCGACCGTTCATGCGTCGATAATCTCGGAGATGTCGATCTGCCCCTTCGGGCATAGAGCGGAAGTCAATCTCTGATCTAATTTTTAAAAGTGGCGACATCCACTGTTTTTCCTCATCGTTATGAATCATTGCTTGCATCGATTTATCTTTTTCAACCAGAGTACAAACCCAGCAACCAAAGCGACTATCCCCGCAACTCGGAGTACCACTGGAAACAACTAGGGGGCACTCGCCTCCTTCTGTTGCACCTTTGTACATGCTGAAGAGTTCCATATTATCCTGTCCCCAAGGATTGAGCTTTTCCAGTAAAAAAAGCCAAACATCATCGTTTCCCCAGTCCTCAATTGGGGTATAGATGAACGAATTGGAGAGACTGGCATTTGGGCTAATTTTTGCGGCAACGCGTCCTTTTTCATGTCTTTCCATAGTGCGTGCACGCGCAGTACTTTCTGACTTTCGCGTACCTAGAATCAGTAGTGTCTCACCATACTTATCAACAACTGACGAAATAAAACGATTTGCAGGACGAATTTTTAATCGCTCTGTACACCAACGAAATTTCTGACGGGGAGCTGGATATCCGCGACCGATGAGATTGACCCAATAACTATCTGGCAGTTCGGGGGTCAATCGATGAGAAATAATAGGCAACCCCTGAATTTCAGCTTCAGTTTGCATTTTTTTCAGTGAATTACCCACCCAAGCTGCAACAATAGGATTTTCCACTAAAGTATCCGTACTTATTACATAAACAGGCTTGTGCGTTTGGTCCGTTCCAAGTTTTTGTAAGGCTAGCCATACTAATTGTAGA
>JAPORZ010000048.1:6832-17695 GCA_026709915.1 Gammaproteobacteria bacterium | reverse complement strand
CTTACTGCATTTGCGCCTTCAGCCGTTTTATGGCTTCAATCCGTTTAATGCGCAGGCGTGCTGCGATTTGTGCGCCTTTCAGGTCGTTGAAGTCCGCGGAATTTGTATCAATGGCGTGGCACGCGGCGCGGTAGCTCCTGAACAGGTCGGCTTGTGGATAATCCTCATGTTCTTTGCCTTTGCGCCCGCGCGCGTCGGCCTCGCAGACAAGCAGGAACTGCTCGAAGCGTTCCGGGCGGCGCCAGGCATCAAGCTGTTCCAGCTTGTCCAGGATGGTGGTCGGCTTTATTTCTGCAAGGCGATGACATTCCAGATGGTGGCGGGAGGCCAGCACGCCGAGTTCCCGGTAGCGGTTGGGGACTCGCAAGCGATCGCACAACCTGTTGATCAGCTTCACTCCGCGCGCTTCATGTCCGTGGTGTTTGGGCCACAGCTCCCGAGGCGTGGTCGCCTTGCCGAGGTCGTGCACCAGCGCGGCAAACCGCACTTCGGCCGCGTCGCTGAGGATTGCCGCCTGCTCCAGCGCCATGAACGTGTGCACGCCGCTGTCGATCTCCGGGTGATAACGGGCCGTCTGCGGGACGCCGAACAGGTCGTCGATCTCGGCGAACAGCGCGGCCAGCGCGCCGCATTGCCGCAGCACCTCAAAATAACGCTGGGGTCGGGGCGTGTGCAGCGCCTTTTCCGTTTCTGTCCAGATGCGTTCCGGCGCCAGGGTCTCCAGTTCCCCCATGGCGCTGATTTCCTTGAGTAACGCGCCGGTTTCTGCAGCGATGGCAAAGTCGAATTGCGTAGCAAACCGGGCCACCCGCAACACCCGTAGCGGGTCTTCAATAAAGGCGTCCGAGACATGGCGGATGATTTTCCGCGCCAGGTCTGCGCGGCCATTGAACGGGTCGATCAGCTTGCCGCGCTCATCCCTGGCGATGGCATTGATGGTGATGTCCCGGCGCTGCAAGTCCTGTTCTAAGGTAATGCTGTCGGAGGTGTTGAAGACAAACCCCCGGTAACCCGGGCCGGTTTTACGTTCGGTCCGGGCCAACGCGTACTCCTCGCCGGTGTCGGGGTGGATGAAAACCGGGAAGTCCTTGCCGACCGCCCGGTATCCCAGAGCTGTCATTTGCTCAGGCGTGGCGCCGACCACGACCCAGTCGCGGTCTTTTATCTCCAACCCCAGGAGTTCATCCCGCACGGCGCCACCGACCTGATAAATCTGCATGGATACAGGCTCAGCGCGGCCGCTTGCTCAGGTATGCGGGAACAATACCCTCAAGCGCCGTGGGCGTGATACCCAGCTCAGCGAAGCCGTTGTGCCGGCACACGGCATCAACCTGCATTGAGCGGTAATTGTCGGTGGAGAATGGCTGTTCAATGCCCAGGGCATGGAATACGAAACCAGTTAAGTCAAAGCCAAGGCCCTGTATGCGCGCAGCAAAATCGGGCAGCGGCATTATTATCCTGTTGCGGCCGCTACACCGGGCGGTAAATTCGACCAGTTCCCGCAACGTATAGCTGCGCGGGCCACACAGCTCGTAACGCTTGCCGTAATGCTCCGCGCCGGTCAGTGACTTGAGCAGCGCCGCGGCAACATCTTCCACAAACACCGGCGCGAAGCGCGCGCCGGCGCAGGCCAGTGGGAAGACCCCCGGCAGCCATCGCAACAGCGCCGCAAACCGGTTGAAGAAACTGTCCTCGGGGCCAAATATCACCGCTGGCCGGTAACTGGTAACCTGCATGCCTGCCGCGGCATGGGCATTATCTTCCGCCAAACCCTTGCTGCGCAGGTAATGGCTGGAGCCACCCACCGCATCGGCGTTGATTGCGCTGATATGCAACAAGCGTACTATGCGGTTTTCCCGGCAGGCGCGGATGACTTTATCGGTCAGTTCGACATGGGCATGATGAAATCCGCCCCCGGTTGTTCCCCGCGCGTTCAGAATCCCGACCAGATTGACTACGGCGTCGCAGCCGGCGAGCCCGGTGGACAGTTGCGCAAGGTCGTGTACATCCAGCTCCACCATCTCAAGGTTTGGCAACGCGTTCAATCTCAAGTGTTTTGCGGAGCGCCGGCGCGTGAGTATTTTCAGCTCATAGCCGGCCTCGCACAACCCCGTCGCCAGCGTGCGCCCCACAAAACCGCCGCCGCCAAGAATGCCGATTCTTTTGATGATCACGTTGCTGGTCATGTTACATGGCGTGGCATTTTATCTGGTCATGGTGAGGAAGCCGCTATTGTCTGAAACTTCGTCAACCGGAGCAATGCCAAGAATAGTTTTGCGAGCAAATTCCCTAGCGGCGTTCTTATGCTCTATTACCGAATGTACATTTTCAATAATCTCACTCCTGGCTTCTGCACTTTTCGGGACCGGCAATACCAGTTCGTGAATACGGCCTCCAAGCGTATCGATTATGTCTTGTGTAAACCGCTTGGCGAATATCTGTTCTTTCACTATAGGGCTGGAAAGAACGGCAAGCAGTAAGAAGGGGTGGAGAATTTTGTGATTGGTTGTGCGGATTTTATAGATATGACTTTGATATACGATTTTTGTATCGTATTTGCTCACTAATGCGCATGTGCCAACCAGATAGGTCCCATCACGAACCATCAGTATATCGTTCTCCTGGACATCCTGTTTGTCCTTCATCTCTTCGTAGATTGCTTCGGACAGCCCATGCTTCGGGTCAAGTTTAATTTCCCAGTTGGCAATCTCTGAGGTGCGGATAAACGGTATAGTTCCGGTTCCGTAAGCGAGTTTGCCTACCTCATGCCCGGTGGATATGGAAATTATCCCTTGTTCCACCAGGTCACTTAATACATACAACTCGTGAGTTGCCCGAAGTTTTTCCAGTTTCTTTGGAATCTCAGGGTTGTAATATTTCGGGAGATAAATGTTGTCAAGAATTTCGGACTCATTGATAACAAAGCCCCAATGGTCGTATGCAATGCTTCCCCTGTCTTTGTAGGATCGGTACTTATCCAGGATTTTCGGGAGGTCATCATAAGGTATCGACAGGCCTCTTGAGTCATGGCCGCACCATCTCGCAACAGCCATGAAAATTTCATGTCCTCGCTCAGGTCCCGGCTCATGTCCTGTAGGAGTCTTCTCAATTACAACAGCACAAGTTTTGGCATGGGTATAAGGTTGAAACAGTTCTTCAGGAAGCGATATGATCGCTTTAATCCTGGCAATAGACTTGATGTATTGAACTATGTATCGGTGAGATGGATTGCAGAACATGCTTTCAGGGGCAATAATCCCAAGTCTCCCCTCCCCCCTCAACAGTTGCAGGCAGCGCTCGACAAAAAGTATCTGAGGCGCTTGTCCCTTATACAACGCGTGCAGCTCCTCGAATTTACCGGTTGATTTGCTGAACGACCACTTATGACCGAGATGATAGGAATCCAATATGGAACCATCATCTATTTTCAGCTTTTTTCCGAAAGGTGGATTTGTCACTACCACATCGAAATAATCAAGAGGAATATGTTCTTGCGTGAGATTTTTCCAGTGCGCCGGCGCATCAAGACTGTTTTCGCAAAAAATACCTCCGCGCCCATCGCCTATGATTGCCATGTACACCTTGGCAACCTTGCTCAGAAAATTGTCTTTATCGATGCCCCGAAAGTTATTCTTTGCGACCCCTTGTTGTTCTTTCAAAACCTCTGTAATGGGCCAATCGTATGATTCACCTTTGTCTTCGATACATTTCCAGACGTTCCTGATTGCTTCAACAAGAAACCCCCCGCTGCCACAAGCAGGGTCAATCACCTTGTCCTCTGTACCGGGGTTAACCATTTCAATGAGCAGTCTGACAACGTTTCGAGGCGTGAAAAATTGACCTTGCCCGCCCTTCAACGAGGGGCCGATAAAGGTTTCAAAAGCATCGGCGATGGCATCCCGTTCACTGTCCATCAGACAGAATAACTGGAGTTCGCCAACCGCGTAGGTCAGGGTCTTCTCATCCAGGGTGATTTCATCTTCTTTGTCTATTACATCGGCATATTTGTTTTTTACCTGAGCAAAAATTGACAGGATTCTATCTTTGACTTCGTCCGCCTTTTCCCCGATGCCAGCCCGAAACCTGACCATATCGGTGGGCTTTGTAAAACGTTCATCAACGATTTTACAAAAAACCAGATTGATGATTTGTTGAGCGAATATCTCATCCCTCGTAGCCCCAATGGCATTCGCCGCAAGATAGTTGCGGATGGTTCGAAAGACACTTCTCAGGTTATGAGCAGGTTTCAGATCTTTGCGTTGATAAAGACCGATGTCCTCAACTCTTTCCCCGTATTTTGGGATATTGGGAATCTCTTCAAAGAGGACTCTGCCTTGCAGTTCAGTCTTCTTGAGAAAAAGCTTCTCCTCACCGTTGAACCAGACTCCAAGCCGGGAATTGGAAAACCGAAGATAGTCCTGCAACTGGGTTTGTCCGTCTTTTCTGCTGGCTTTTTTGCATTCAACGATAATTTGAATGTTTTCCTCTTTATGGGTTTTATCGGAAAAGACGGCAATATCTACCGGATATTCCTTTTTTGTGTCGGAAGGACGAGCTTTGACGCGCCACTGCGGACGGGTTTGAATCAGTTCTTGCGGATACCCGTAGTCATTTACCAGCATCCTGGAGAAGACCTGCACTGCCTCGGTTTCTTCGGGCGTGGCACGCACCTGGACGCCACTGATAAAGTCTTCTATATTCCCCTCTTTCGGTTCCATTGGTTACTCCTTTATCTCTGTATTACTTTTGGCTCGGACCGCCGGCACTCCAAAAAAGTCCGGTTCGATTCTTTCCGGTTGAAAATAGTGATCTGTTTAGTGAACAGTGGTTGGTAGCAGTTTACACGGGGGTATTTTACAATATCTCGCGTATTACTGCGGGACAAATTTCCCCTCCCACTCTGACAGTCCCAGCAGTTCCGTTGTTCCGCATGACAATCAGGACAGTACCTTGTAGTATGCTACCTGACCTTCTGGATTTTCTCTAAGTGAACTCAGGAAAACGCTATGAACAGCAATAAGCACAATACCACCCCCGGCGCCCTGGAAGGCGTGCGCGTGCTCGAACTTGGCCAGCTTATTGCCGGGCCGTTCTGCGGGCAATTACTGGCAGATTTGGGCGCCGAGGTGATCAAGATCGAGCTGCCCGGGCGCGGTGACCCGATGCGCGACTGGGGCAAGGGCGAGCCGTTGTGGTGGCCGATTGTTGCGCGCAACAAGAAATGTATTACCCTGGATGTCAGGGCTGAGCAGGGCAAGACCATCTTCAGGGAACTGGTCGGGAAAGCGGACATCGTGCTGGAAAACTTCAGGCCCGGCACCATGGAGAAATGGGGCTTGGGCTACCCGGAACTGGCCGCAATTAACCCGGGGCTCATCATGGTCAGGGTATCGGGCTATGGGCAGGACGGGCCCTACTCCGCCCGCGCCGGCTATGGCGGCATTGGCGAGGCCATGGGCGGGTTGCGTTATATCGTCGGCGACCCTTCCACGCCGCCGAGCCGGGTAGGTCTCAGCATCGGTGATTCACTGGCGGCCATGTTTGCCACCGTGGGCGCGCTCTCCGCGCTGCAATCCCGCCATCGCACCGGCGTTGGCCAGGTGGTGGATTCGGCTATTTTCGAGGCAGTGCTGGGGGTCATGGAGTCAACGGTGCCGGAGTACACCCAGCTTGGCGCCATCCGCGAACGCACCGGCGCCATCCTGGACAAGGTCGCGCCCTCCAACGTCTATCCCACTGTGGACAACGAGATGATCATCATGGGCGCTAACCAGGATTCCGTATTCACCCGCCTGTGCGATGCCATGTGCCAGCCGGAACTTGCAGCAGATAAACGCTTCAGCTCGCACATTGCCCGCGGTGACAACCAGGCCGCGCTGGATGAAATCATTTGCGCCTGGAGCGAGCGCCATGAGGCCGGCGCGTTGCTGGCCTTGCTGGAACAACACGGGGTGCCAGCGGGACGCATCTACCGCGCGCCGGAGATGCTGGCAGACGCGCACTTCATCGCCCGGGATACCATCGTGGATGTGGCCCACCCGAAGTATGACAAATTAAAAATGCAGAATGTCTTTCCCAAACTGTCGGCCACCCCGGGCAGGATAAAATGGGCCGGGCCGGCGCTGGGACAGCACAACGATGAGATTTACCGTAGTTTGCTGGGCTACGACGACGCAGAAATTGACCGGTTAGGTGAGAATAATATTATCTGACAGCATTAGGGTGCCTCTAAAAATTAGAGGTTCCCATTACAAACTCGCCCCGATAATATCGCACAGCGCGGCGATATGGTCGGGGCGGTCGTTCAGGGCCGGGATATAGGAAAATTCCTTGCCGCCGGCGTCCAGAAAAAAATCTCTGTTCTGCAGGGCGATCTCTTCCAGCGTCTCCAGGCAGTCGGCAGAGAAACCGGGGCAGACGACCTGTACGTGAGCAATGTCGGACGCGCCCCATTGTTGTAACAGCTTGTCCGTGTAGGGCTGCAACCACTCACGCGGGCCGAAGCGGGATTGAAAGGCAACTGCCCAGTGTGCTTCGGCCAACTCCAGCGCCGCAGCCACCAGGCGCGCGCTGGCGCGGCATTGGTCGGCATAAGGGTCACCGGCCAGCACGTAATCCTTGGGCAAACCGTGAAAGGAAAACAGCAACTTGTCCGGCTCCCCATATTGCGCCCAGTGGGCGCGGATGCTTGCCGTGAGGGCGGCGATGTAGCCGGGGTCATCATGGTAGCTGTTGATCATGCTCAATGCCGGGAGCTGGCGCCAGCTCTTGAACACATCGGCAACTGCATCAAAGGTTGACGCTGTGGTCGCGGCCGAATATTGGGGATACAAGGGCAATATCAGTAAGTTGTTTACCTGATCGGCGCGTAGTGTCTCCAGCGCGGCGCGGATAGACGGATTGCCGTAGCGCATGCCCAACTCCACCCGGTACGGCCCGGTTGCCTGCAGCGCCGACCGCAGCGCCGCGCACTGCCGTTGCGATATTGCCAGCAACGGTGAGCCTGCCTCAGTCCATACCTCGCGGTAGGCCCTGGCGGAACGCCGTGGTCGCACCCGCAGGATGAGCCCGTGCAACAGCGGCCACCACAGCCATCGGGGGGTATCAATGACCCGTGGGTCAGACAGGAACTGGGCCAGATATTTCCGTAACGCTGGCGCTGTCGGGGCATCCGGCGTGCCGAGGTTGGTGAGCAGGATGCCGGTCACCCCAGGATGAATGGAATTTGACATGGATGTACAGGATGATCAGGATATACAGAAAAAGTTTCAGGGCATTATCTGCATGAGTATAACAATTACTTCCTCAGGGAAAACACAAAAATCTGCGCCCCTGCTGGGTCAGGCGGACCCGGCGCCGTTCCGGTTTATCGATCGGCGCCGGGTGTCAACATGTCTCGTGGTTGCCGACCACGCCGGTGTGGCCGTGCCGACCTGCCTGCAGGGGTTGGGGCTGGAACCGGAGGTGTTTCAGCAGCACATTGCGGTTGATCTCGGTAGCCGGGAGCTGGCGACACTGCTTGCGGAACAGTTGGACGCGTCGCTGGTGCTCGCCAATTACTCACGTCTGGTGGTGGACTTAAATCGCCGCCTGGACGATCCCACCGCGTTTGTCCGGGAAAGTGACGGCGTGCTTATTCCGGGCAATCAAAATCTCTGCATGGCGCAGAAAGAACGCCGGGCCGCTGCCATCTACCACCCGTATCATCGGGCTATCGACGACCTGATCGACGGTTTCATGGCGCCAGGACATATTCCCGTTATCGTCAGCGTACACAGTTTTACCCCGGTGCTGGGGCGCCGGCGCCGCCCCTGGCATGTCGGCGTATTGTGGGACAAGGACGCGCGTATCGCCCGCCCGCTGCTGGCAAGGCTGCGGCAGCATCCCGAATTGATCGTCGGCGCTAACGAACCTTATTCAGGCCGGCACCCGGCCGATTACACGGTAGACCATCACGGTGAGGCGCGCGGCGCAGCCAATGTCGCGTTGGAACTGCGTCAGGATTTGTTGAACGACCCGGCCGGCATTGCGCGTTGGGGCGCGCTGCTCGCTGAGGCCTTGACGGAGATTCTGGATGACGAAACGGTGATATCAGGATTGCCTTAACGTCAGCATGGGCGGGGCCGACCGCGCCTTGCGGGTGCCGGCCAGTCCTGCGCCGCTGGTGATGGCTGTGCATAACAATGGTGTAGCCAGCCACACCAGCGGACTGAAAGAGAAATCCATCCTGAACACGTACTCAGCCAGCAGGTACTGTGCCACAGTGGCGTTCAGCGCCGCTACCACACCGGCGCTCAGGCCAAGCACGGTAAATTCCGCCAACAGCCCGGCCAGTACCTGACCCCGGCGCGCCCCCAGTGTAGTCAACAGGGCAGTTTCCCGGCGGCGCTCAGCGTGCGTCGATTGCAGCGCGGCCAGCAACACGATGATACCTGCCAGCACGGTGAATCCGGAGATGAATTCCACCGCGCGCACCACCTGTTCCATGACCAGCCGCACCTGCCTGAGAATCGTATCCACATCGAACACGGTGACGCTGGGCCAGTTTTTGACAAGCTCGTTAAGCACGGGCCGGTGCGTCCGGGGCAAGTAGAAACTGGTGATGTAGGTGGTGGGGTAAGCGGACAGTGTCGCGGGGCTTGCCACTACGAAAAAATTGACGTTGAAGGTATCCCAGTCAACCCGGCGGGTATTGGCAACCACACCGACCACGCGCGCGCCAGCGATGTCGAACTCCAACCTGTCTCCCGGACTGATGCCCAGGGTTTCGGCAAAGTCTTTTTCAAACGAAAACAGTCCCTCACTACCGGTATCCCACCACTCGCCTTGCTCCAGGCGGTTATCATTTTGCAGAGTCTCCGCCACGGATAAATTGAATGTGCGCCGCAGGAAGCGTTGGGCGCGCTCGTCGGCGTAGTCTTCGGGATTAACAGTCCTGCCATTTATGCTGAGCAGCCGGGCGCGCACCAGCGGATGCACCTGCGCCGACAAACCACTGCGGGCGTGTAGAAATTCCCGGATTGCGTCCACCTCCTGTGGCTGGATGTTGATGAGAAAATAGTTGGGCGTCGTGGCCGGCAGCCGCCCGCGCCAGTCTTCCAGCAGGTCGGTGCGCAGTAGCGCCAGCAGGGTCAATAACGTCACGCCCAGGCTGATGGCGAGGATCTGTGTGGCGCTCAGCCGCCCCCGGCGCACGACGTTGGACAGGCCGAAGCGCGTAGCCGGACCAAGCCGGCCACGCCACCTGTGAAGACAATAAATAACCAGCAGCGCCATTAACCAGGCTGACAACGCCGTCAGCGCCAGCGCCACACAGCCGTACAAAAACAGTAGCTCGCGACCCGATTGCCACAGTGCCAGCAGTAACAGGCAGCCGCTTGCCGGCAGGTAGATGCTCAGGCTATGCAGTGGCAGCGGCGCCAAGTCTCGCCTCAGTACACGCATGGCTGAGACGTGCCGCAGCCGTAAGATCTGCGGCAGGGCAAAGCCCAGTGTGGTTACTACCGCGGCCGCCAGACCCGTGGCCAGCGGCGCCGGCGAAGGTGGGGGCAGAGGTCTGGCTACCAGATCCTGCAGCAGCAGCGCCAGCCCGGTTTGCCCCAGGTAGCCCAGCACACACCCGATAGCGCCGCCGCCCAGGGCCGTGATCAATAACTGCATGACGTGCAGCCGCACGACCAGCCCGGGAGCAGCGCCAAAACAGCGCATGATCGCACAGGTGTCATAATGTCTGACTGCATAGCGTTGCGCCGCCAGGGCGATCGCAAGACCAGCCAACGCAATACTGACCAGCACCGCCAGCCCCAAGAACTGTTCTGATCGCTCCAGCGCGCTGCGCAGTTCCGGTCGGGCGTCGCGTATACCCCGAATATCGTAAGCCGGGTACTGCTCGGTCAGCGCCCGGAACTTGCGCAGCGCGGCGCCGTCACCAGCCAGCAGCAACCGGTACGTCACCCGGCTGCCGGGCGCGATCAGTCCGCTTTGCTCCAGATCGCCCAGGTTCATCAGCAACCTCGGCGCAATATTGAACATATCGCCCCCGCGATCGGGCTCATAGGTCAGGACCCGCTCCGCAACCAGGGTTGCCGCGCCCAGACTGACCTGCGCGCCGACAGCCACATCCAGCGCCTGCAACAGCCTGGGGTCGAGCCACACCGTGCCCGGCGCGGGGATGGCGTCGGTCTGGTATTCCCGCGCAAACAGTTCATCGGTAACCTGTAATTGCCCACGCAATGGATAACCGGCCTGCACCGCCTTGACTTCCGCCAGTTCCAGTTGGTCACCAGCAACCGCCATGCTGCGAAAACTCACTGTCAGCGTGGTGTTCAATCCCAGCGTTTCGGCCTGTTTGATAAATTCCGGGGTGAAGGGTTCGGCGGCGCCGATGACCAGGTCTGCCGCCAGTAATTCGGTGGCCTGTACCTCCGTCAACTGTCTTACCCGGTCGGTAAAAAAATCCACCGAGGTCAGGCCGGCAACTGCTATAACCAGGGCCAGACCCAGCAGGCGCAACTCGCCGGCGCGCCAGTCACGCCGGCACTGGACAAGTGCGAGACGCAGCACGCGCATCAAACCAGACGGCCGCCGGTTAGCGTCAGGGCACGGTGGCAACGGCCTGCCAGCGCGGCATCATGGGTGACTAGCAGCAGTGTCGCGCCATGTTCCGAGTTAAGGCGAAACAACAGGTCGGCGACCTGGCGCGCGCTGTCCCGATCCAGGTTGCCGGTCACCTCATCGGCAAACAGCGCCAGCGGCTTGACGGCAAACGCCCGGGCGATGGCGACTCGTTGCTGTTCCCCACCGGACAACTGTCTGGGGTAATGCGCGCGTCGATGCGTCAGGCCAACCTCGTCCAGGCGCGCC
>JAPORZ010000048.1:0-6482 GCA_026709915.1 Gammaproteobacteria bacterium | reverse complement strand
CGCGCGGATTATGAAATTTGAGGGTTGTTCCATGTTGAGGTCAGTTGTTGTCACAGTGCTGCTGTCAGTGTCGTTGTGCGTGCCTGCCGCCGAAAAAACCATACTGATACTGGGCGACAGCCTGAGCGCGGCCTACGGTATGAACGCACAAGCAGGCTGGGTATCCCTGCTGCGTGCGCGCATGAACCGTGCCGGCTACCACTACGAGATCATCAACGCCAGCGTCAGTGGTGATACCACCCACGGTGCGCATACTCGTCTTGATGCTATTCTAAAGGAGATAAGGCCGGATATCACCATTGTTGAACTCGGTGGCAATGACGGATTAAGGGGTATCTCCCTGGGCGAAATCAGGACCAACCTGTCGGCGATTGTCGAAAAACTTGCCGCAGTGGACAGCCGCATACTGTTGGTGGAGATGCTGCTACCGCCCAATTACGGCGGCGCCTACATCGAAAAGTTTGTCGGCATATACAAAACCCTGGGCGTGCAGGATAATGTGACCCTGGGACGGATGCTTCCGGATACTATCGCCGAGGACCCGACACTGATGCAGGACGACGGCATCCACCCCACTGCTGCGGCGCAGCCGCTGATGCTGGAGCTGCTGTGGCCCTACCTTCATCCCTTACTCGACCAGAACAACAATTCATGAATTACTGTAGCAGTTGCGGCGCCCGAGTGGCGTTGCAGATACCGCCGGGCGACAACCGCCCGCGCCACGTATGCGTTGCCTGCGGCATGGTGCACTACCAGAACCCCAAGATCGTCGCCGGTTGTATCCCCGTATGGGAAGACAAGGTGTTGCTGTGCAAGCGGGCGATTGAACCCCGCCACGGTTACTGGACACTGCCCGCAGGCTTCATGGAACTCGACGAGACCTGCCAGGAGGCGGCGCTGCGGGAGACGCTGGAAGAAGCCAACGCGCGCGTGGAGATCATCAACCTGTTTGCCATGTTCAGTCTGCCCCACGTCAGTCAGGTTTACCTCATGTTCAACGCCAACCTCATGGACCTGGATTTTGCCGCGGGGGATGAAAGCCTGGAGGTGGCGTTATTCACCCGGGATGAAATTCCCTGGGAAGAGCTGGCATTCACCACCATCCGCTACTCACTGAAGTTTTTCTTTGCCGATCGGGACGACAACCAGCAACGGCTGCATACCGGCGCCATCGTGCGCGCCGCCGCCGGCAACGAATTCCTGGCCGGGCCAAAAACAGAATATTAAAATCCATAATTTTCTGACACAAAATACTGGACAAGAGGTGACGGGGCAGTTACAATAGACTTTCCATACTCATCAATCAGCAGCAGCAAGACAGGAGGAAGTAATTATGGCTACTGAAGTTGACCGTTTAATATCACCGATTGAGATGCAAGAACTGCAAACCAGCATCAAATACCATGATTGGTTTTTGGGTTTTGTCGTCGTCGTTGGGGTCACCTTAAGCATTTATCTTATCGATGCAATGAATACCCTGCAGGATGGTCTGGCTGACGTGCGCACGCGTATTGAGGTAATGCAGAGGGATATCGATGTGATACATGAGAAGATGGACGGGATGCAAAAGAAGATGGACGGGATGCAAAAGAAGATGGACGGGATGCAGGAGGATATCGACACCTTAAATCGAAAAATGGACAGGTATCACGGCAACTCCGGGCTGTAATCCCCTCATGATCAAACCCCACGCCAGCGACGCACTGCAGCCGCGGTTCGTCGGCGATGAAATTACGCGTCAGGCGCTCCTTGAAGAAGCGCAGGGCTTGCCGCAACTATTGATTAACTCCGCCGCTGCGGCCAATGCGGTGATGCTGGGCGCCGGTTACTTCTCGCCGTTGCCCGGGTTTATGAACGCCGCCGATGCCGTCAGTGTCGCCGCACATATACACACTACAGACGGTCTGTTCTGGCCGGTGCCGTGCCTGAACCTGTGTGCTGACACGGCCGCGCTCAACGGCGCTGAGCGAGTGGCATTGTGCGACCCGAATGTGGCGGGCCAGCCGGTGCTTGCCATACAGGATATAACTTCGATAGAAACACTCTCCGACGCACAGTTGACGCTGCTCACGGAAAAGGTCTTCGGCACGTTAGATGCCAACCATCCCGGTGTGGCGACGTTCATGGCTTCCGGCAGGCAACTCGTGGCAGGCCCGCTGCAGGTGCTGAATTACAGCTACTTCGAGCAGGATTTTCCCGACACTTTCAGGACGGCCATGCAAATTCGCACTGAGATCGCCGCCAGAGGCTGGGAAAAGGTCGTTGCCTTCCAGACCCGCAACCCCATGCACCGCGCCCACGAGGAGCTGTGCAAAATGGCCCTGACCGCGCTGGATGCCGACGGCGTGCTGATCCACATGCTGCTGGGCAAGCTCAAGCCCGGGGACATTCCCGCCGAGGTGCGCGATGCCGCCATCCGCAAGATGGTGGAGCTGTATTTTCCGGAGAACACCGTGATGGTCACCGGTTACGGCTTCGACATGCTCTATGCCGGCCCCAGGGAAGCGGCGCTGCATGCCGTGTTCCGGCAAAACGCCGGGTGTAGCCACTTGATCGTGGGCCGCGACCACGCCGGGGTCGGCAGTTATTACGGCCCCTTCGACGCCCAGGCCATCTTCCGTGAACAGGTGCCCGCCGACGCGCTGGAAATCCGTATATTTGAGGCCGACCACACCGCGTATTCAAAAAAACTCAAGCGTGTGGTAATGATGCGCGATGTCCCCGACCATGGCATGGAGGATTTTGTGCTCCTGTCCGGCACGAAAGTACGGGAAATGCTGGGCGCGGGACAACCTCTGCCGGAAGAATTTGCCCGCCCCGAAGTCGCACAGATCCTGATGGAGCATTATCGGCAATAGTTCGTCGTTCCTTCCTTGTAGGACCACCTTTTTCTCATTTGCTATTGACATCCGGATTTTTGCCCTTATATTACTAGCACTCACTTTAGTAGAGTGCTAACAACTTCAACGTATTCATAAACAACAACTTCAGATCACAGGAGGAAATCAGTATATGAATATCAGACCATTACACGACCGGGTGGTTGTGCGGCGGCTGGAAGAGGAAAAGATGTCCCCCGGTGGGATAGTCATTCCCGACAGCGCCACTGAAAAGCCCATCCAAGGGGAAGTCGTTGCAACCGGTAACGGCAAGATCCTGGATAGCGGCGAGGTGCGCGGCCTGGATGTCAAGGCAGGTGACAAGATCCTGTTTGGCAAGTATTCCGGTACGGAAGTGAAAATAGACGGCGAAGAACTGCTGGTGATGCGTGAAGACGACATCATGGGCGTTATCGAATAACCTCAGGAGGCAGAGAAGAAGATGAGTGCAAAAGAAGTCAGATTCGGTGATGACGCTCGTTCGCGTATGGCGCGCGGCGTCAATACACTGGCCAATGCAGTGAAACAGACGCTGGGCCCCAAGGGTCGCAACGTCGTGATAGAAAAAAGCTTCGGCGCGCCGACCGTGACCAAAGATGGCGTTTCCGTGGCAAAAGAGATCGAACTGGAAGACAAGTTCGAGAACATGGGTGCGCAGATGGTCAAGGAAGTCGCTTCCAAGACCTCTGACGTGGCCGGTGACGGCACTACCACCGCAACAGTCCTGGCACAGGCCATTGTGCGCGAAGGTCTGAAAGCGGTTGCCGCCGGCACCAACCCCATGGACATCAAGCGCGGCATCGACGCGGCAGTAATTACGGCGGTTTCCGAGCTGGAAACCATGTCCAAGCCCTGCGCCGACGGCAAGGCTATCGCCCAGGTCGGCACCATCTCCGCCAACGCGGACGAGGACATCGGCCAGATCATTGCCGATGCCATGGACAAGGTCGGTAAGGAAGGGGTGATCACCGTTGAAGAGGGTTCCGGCCTCAACAATGAGCTGGATGTGGTGGAAGGTATGCAATTCGACCGCGGTTACCTGTCACCTTACTTTATCAACAATCAGGAAACCATGAGCGTGGACCTGGAGAGCCCGTTTATCCTGCTGCACGACAAGAAGATCTCCAACGTCAGAGACCTGCTGCCGGTGCTGGAAAGCGTGGCAAAATCCGGTAAGTCGCTGCTCATCGTTGCAGAGGATATCGAAGGCGAGGCCCTGGCTACCCTGGTAGTCAACAACATGCGCGGCACCGTCAAGGTCGCCGGCGTCAAGGCGCCTGGTTTCGGTGACCGGCGCAAGGCCATGCTGGAAGATATCGCCATTCTCACCGGCGGTACGGTTATTTCCGAGGAAGTAGGTCTATCCCTGGAAAAAGCCGGACTGGATGACCTGGGCAGCGCCAAGCGCGTGCAGATCAGCAAGGAAAACACCACCGTGATCGACGGCGCCGGCAGTACCGAGAGCATCGAAGGCCGGGTTAACCAGATCCGCGCCCAGATCGAGGAGTCCACTTCGGACTACGACCGGGAGAAACTGCAGGAGCGCGTGGCCAAGCTCGCCGGCGGCGTAGCCGTCATCAAGGTCGGCGCTGCCACTGAGGTAGAGATGAAGGAAAAGAAGGCGCGTGTCGAAGACGCCTTGCATTCTACCCGTGCTGCAGTTGAGGAAGGCGTGGTGCCCGGTGGCGGCGTAGCTCTGATCCGGGCAGTACCGGCTACCGCACAGGTTAAAGGCAAGAACGATGACCAGCAGACCGGTATCTCGATCCTGCTACGCTCTCTGGAAGAGCCCCTGCGCCAGATTGTCACCAACTCCGGTGACGAGGCCTCCGTGGTACTCAACCAGGTTGCCGAAGGAACGGGTAACTACGGTTACAATGCCGCTACCGGTGAGTTCGGCGACATGATCGGTATGGGTATTCTCGATCCGACCAAGGTAGCCCGTTTTGCGTTGCAGAACGCGGCGTCGGTAGCCGGCCTGTTGCTGACCACGGAAGCCATGATAGCGGAACTGCCCAAGAAGGATGAGCCTGCCATGCCCATGGGTGGTGGCGATATGGGCGGCATGGGTGGCATGGGCGGTATGATGTAACCCGAAGCTGTTTATGCCTGAAAAAAACCCGCCATCCGGCGGGTTTTTTTATTATGGTAACCTCTAAAAATGCCCTCCGTGGCATTTTTAGAGGCGCCCTTACCTCTTCTTCATAGCATCAAAGAACTGGGCATTGTTCTTCGTGGCCTTGAGGCGCTCGAGCAGAAATTCCATAGCCCCGATCGACTCCATGGGATGCAGCAGCTTGCGCAGGATCCACATCTTCTGCAGCTCGTCCTTCTCCGTCAGCAATTCTTCACGGCGGGTGCCGGAGCGGTTGATGTAGATGGCCGGATAGATACGTTTTTCCGAAATCTCCCGATCCAGGTGCAGTTCCATGTTGCCGGTGCCCTTGAATTCTTCATAGATAACCTCGTCCATACGCGAGCCGGTATCGATCAGCGCGGTGGCCAGGATGGTCAGGCTGCCGCCTTCCTCGATATTGCGCGCGGCGCCGAAGAAGCGTTTGGGGCGTTGCAGGGCATTGGCATCCACGCCGCCGGTCAGCACTTTGCCTGACGCCGGCACCACAGTGTTATAGGCCCGGGCCAGCCGGGTGATGGAATCCAGCAGAATCACCACATCCTGCTTGTGTTCCGTCAGGCGTTTTGCCCGTTCTATGACCATCTCCGCAACCTGCACATGGCGGGTGGCGGGTTCATCAAACGTGCTGGAAATGACTTCCCCCCGCACCGAACGCTCCATCTCCGTCACCTCCTCCGGCCGCTCGTCGATGAGCAGCACGATCAGGTGGCACTCCGGATGATTATGCTTGATCGACTGGGCGAGGGATTGCAGGATCATGGTTTTGCCGGCCTTGGGCGGTGATACGATAAGACCGCGCTGGCCTTTGCCGATGGGCGCCGCTAAGTCGATAATTCTCGGTGTCAGGTCCTCGGTGCTGCCGTTGCCCACTTCCAGTTTCAGGCGTTCCTGCGCAAACAATGGCGTTAAGTTCTCAAAGATAATTTTGTTTCTGGCCCGCTCCGGGGATTCGAAATTAATCTCGTTCACCTTGAGCAGCGCAAAGTAGCGCTCGCCTTCCTTGGGTGGCCTGATCTTGCCGGAGATATTATCGCCGGTGCGCAGGTTGAAGCGCCTGATCTGGCTGGGGGAGACGTAAATGTCATCGGGACCGGCCAGGTAGGAGCTGCCGGCGGAGCGTAGAAAACCGAAACCGTCCTGGAGGATTTCCAGCACGCCGCTGCCGTAAATATCTTCACCCTTTCTGGCATGGGCTTTGAGGATTTCGAAAATGACGTCCTGTTTTCTTGAGCGGGCCAGGCCGTCGAGGCCAAGCGATTCTGAGATGAGAACCAGTTCTGAAGCGGGTTGCTGCTTTAATTCTGTGAGATTCATTAGGTTAAATACGGGTTGTGACAGGTTGAACGGCCTGTTCCGAATGAACGGAATGTACCGGCACCCGGGTTATGTTAGAGGGAAATTACGACAGGTTGCCACTATCGTAGCATGTTGGCAAGAAGATGTCCAGTATTTTAATGCGTTCACAT
>JAPORZ010000031.1 GCA_026709915.1 Gammaproteobacteria bacterium | reverse complement strand
GGAAAGGCTGATGATTATAGGGTTGTATTGTCTGCTGCGAAAGGCTACATCGAAGAACATCAGTCAGAGGCGGAGAAGTTTCATCATACAATCCGTTACGAGCAGGTAGCTGAGTGGATTGATAGATCTGATATTCCAGCAGCCAGGAAAACTTACAAGTCTGCTCTAATACGGACAGCTATCGAAAAACAAGGAGAAAAGGGCGATTGGGGTGTAAAGAATGAAAGTGAAACGGTGACTAAATTCTGGCATGACTACTGGAAGCTCGTTAGCGAAATCGCTCCGGAATTTGGAATGCAGAAACCTGGAAAGATGGGTTCTGGGTCAGACTGGTACGAGTTTACCAAAGCAGAGGGATTGCCTGATGCCGCTAAGTTCATACATAAAACTCATAAAAGTTACTTTGATCTTCAGTTTGGTGGAACTTCACCTGAAGAGCTTAAGGAACGCTACGGAAACAAGGTACAAGAAGGGGTCAGAAATGGCAGTATTCATGACAGCGCCAGAATTGAACAGGCTGAAAAATCTGCGTCTATCCGGGTTTCAGTACCGAAATTGGATATAAAAAGTGATCTTGAACAGCAGGAGGAAGATTGCATTACCGCTGTCCGGCGCGGAAGAGAGCTACTAAAGTTTTTTGACGAGAGATAATGTGATGTGGCTCAGGGCTGACAAACGGGCGACAATCCGTTTGATCCTGGCTCGGTCAGATTAGGAATTTATGATGGACGAAAAACTGTTTAACGAACTCAAAGCCAACCTGAAGCAAGCCGTGAGCTTCGCCAAAGGCAGGGTGGCGCCTGAAACTGTATACGTTGTAATTACACCGGCAACGATTAAGGCGGTACGACGTGAGGTAAAAATGTCAAAAGCTGTCACCACAACGGGTGTACGACAAATTTGTGATGTATTGTGAAGGGGGCTGTTATATGGTGATCTATGTGGACAGTCTGTATAATATAGTTATACAGACAGGAGGAGGATTACCATGCTTCATTCAGACACCGTGGCACAGTATGTGGAAGAACGCGACCGACTCCAGCGCCAGTTGGCGCACATAGGTGATTTTTTGCCTGGCTCGTTGCAGGAGATGCGGCGCAAATGCGGCAAGCCGAACTGCCGCTGCGCGACGGACGATTCGGCTAAACACGTCAGTTGGGCGGTCGCCCGCCGGGTCAAAGATAAGGTCATCTACCGGGCGGTGCCCGCCGGGGCGCTGGACGAGACACGACGGTTGATAGGTGAATATCAGCGGTTTCGCGCCTTGACCAAGGCGGTGTCCGATCTCAATGAAAAACTGTGTGCTGCTCGACTGGCCGGTGTGCGGACGGCGCCTAAAAAAAAACGACAGGGCACAGGGCCTTGAACAGGCGCTGTGTGCGCATGCCGACCGGTTGCTGGGATGTATCATCCTCAGCAACCGATTCGATGACTTCTGGGAACATCGAGCACAGGTATAATGACCGTCATCTCACAAATCTGACGTGCACCCAAGGTTGCCTGAGGGTTTCAGCCGTACAGGGTCCTATATCGGTCTGAAATACTACCCTGCGAAGAATTTTTTGTTCCCCCTTGACTACTCTGGTCAGAATGAGAGCTATTTGCAGGACGACCATAGCAGAGCAGAATCAATTCGGGAACTCGTAACTGAAATAGCAGAGGCGGTGGCTCGAGAGTGGCTTTCAAGTACGGTATATTACGGGCCGATTTCCATCGTCCCCACCCGCGCAAGGAGGCTAAACCCTATCAGGTGCGCACAGCACGGGAGTTTCTCAAACGTATGGGGGTAACACCATGAAGCCAATGCGCTACAAAGGCTATCCGGCACGAATCGAATACAGTGACGAGGATGGATGCTTCATTGGTCGCGTGACCGGAATACGCGACATCGTGACATTCCATGGCGATAGCGTAGGCGAGGTTCGCTATGCCTTCGAAGAGGCGGTTGAATTCTACCTGAACAGTTGTGATAAGCGTGGCGAGGCCCCGAATAAGCCTTATTCAGGAAAACTCTTGTTGCGCATTGGCCCTGAAATGCATGCGGCGGTGGCTGAGGCGGCAGAACTTGGTGGCGTAAGTATAAATCAGTGGGTCAGGGAAAAACTCTCCGAGGGCGCCAGCCAATAAAGCATCGCTCCCCTGACACTATCTTGCGACATTCAGCGTTGATTCCTGCCATAATGCCGGCCTATGAAATACATTGAGATCACCGAATTTGGCGGCCCCGAGGTGCTGCAACTGTCAAAGCTCGAAGCGCCGGTCGCCGGGGCCGGGCAGGTGTTGGTGAAGGTTGCCGCGGCCGGGATCAATCGTCCGGATGTGATGCAGCGGCTGGGGAAATATCCACCTCCGCCTGACGCTTCGGCAATCCTCGGGCTGGAGCTCGCGGGCGAAGTAGTGGAGGCCGCAGATAACGTGGCCTGGCCCAGGCCCGGGGATCAGGTTTGCGCCCTGGTGAGTGGCGGCGGCTATGCGGAATTTGCCGTGGCTGAGGCGGCGTTGTGTTTGCCTGTGCCGGCGGGTTTGTCGGCGGTGGCAGCTGCGGCCCTGCCGGAAACCTTTTTCACCGTCTGGAGCAACCTGTTCGACCGCGCCGATCTCAAGGCGGGCGAGTCAGTATTGATTCACGGCGGCAGCAGCGGTATCGGCACGACCGCGATACAGTTGGCAAAGGTGTTCGGCGCCACCGTGTTTACCACGGCTGGCACTGATGCCAAGTGCGAGGCCTGCCGCGCGCTGGGCGCGGACTTCGCCATCAATTATACTGAACAGGATTTCGTGGAGGTCTGCAAGGGCGCCACACACGGCCGGGGTGTGGACGTTATTCTCGATATGGTGGCGGGGGACTATACCAGCCGCAACATCGAGGTCGCCGCGGAGGAAGGGCGCTATGTCTTCATTGCGGGGCTGCGCGGGTTTTCAGCCGAGGTCTCCATCCGTTCCATTATGATGAAACGCCTGACGCTAACAGGTTCAACCCTGCGTCCCCGCCCAGTGGCGTTCAAGGCGGCCATCGCCGCCGCTTTGAGAGAGCAGGTCTGGCCGTTACTGGAGGCCGGACGGGTCAAGCCCGTCATTCACACGACACTGCCGTTAAGCGCGGCGGGCAAAGGCCATCAGTTGATGGAATCGAGCCGCCACATCGGCAAAATCATGTTGCGAGTCGCGGACTGAACAGGTAGCCACAGAACTTGTGGGAACCTCTAATTTTTAGAGGTGGCCGTGCGTGACAAATTAACCATTCAACCAGCCGCCCGATTGCTTTATAATTCACGCCTGTTTTGGATATAGCAACTGACTTGCGGAGTTCGGGAAATGCCGAAAATTACTTATATCGCATTCGACGGGGAAGAAACGACGGTAACTGCCAAAGAAGGCATGAGCGTCATGCAAACTGCCGTGAACAACGGGGTGGACGGCATCGTTGCCGAATGCGGCGGCGCATGCAGTTGCGCCACCTGTCACGTCTTTGTGGACCCGGAATGGTTCGATAAACTGCCGGAAGCCCAGACCATGGAGAAGGAAATGCTCGATTTTGTCATGAATCCACAACCCAGCAGCCGACTCAGTTGCCAGATAAAGCTGACCCCGGAACTGGACGGCCTGATCGTGCGTACACCCGAATCTCAGTACTGAGATCCAGATGTTTACCCTTGCTCCCTAACAACATACTCGCACCGCGCGCGGCTGCCGGGTGGATTCCCGCAGTTATACATTGATTTCTTCCTGAAGCGCCTGGAGTACTGTCAGGATCTGCTCGAACTCCGGCACTTCGCCGAAGATCATGTTTTCCATTGCTCTGTGATCGGATCTGACCGATGCCAGCACATGGCCGTCTGGTACCAGTGCCAATGTGCCTGGCTTCGCCAGATCGTATCTGGCCCAACCTCGGGGATAGAATCGTTGCTTAAACGCCACTACGCTGGACAGCAATCCAGGAGCGGCCAAAGCTCGTTCCTTGACCGGTGACTGCGCCATCCTGGCCAGATCGTAATAGTGGCGCGAATAGCGGGGGGGTTGTGCATTTCCCTCGGGGCGATGGGCCTCGCAGTGCAGAATCGTGGCCTTCTCCCAAAATGTGCGTTCCGCCTTGATAACTTTGACAGTACATTCTCGTTGCTCAAACACATCGGGAAAGGCGTCTGCCGCATAGCAACTGATACTGCAATTTTCATAAGGCAGCCATGATGCCAGTGGACCGATTTCCAGCCGCACTTCGGGACGAAGGTAATTATCAGGAAAGGCTGCGGGGTAGTTGATATTGATCACAAATGGATCATCAACAGCTACGCCACAGCCACAAATGCCATCGAGTGCGGCTTCGACCAACCTTAACAGTTCTCCGCTAATATACTTTTGTGCCTGCTCGTTGAGTGTCGCATTCAACTGAACCTGTTTAGTTTTCGAGCGTTCAGCCAACGGGTCCTCTCCGCCCAGAACACGCCAGTTGAGGATCAGGTCGATATCTTCCGAGAAACGTTCAATAAGGTTATAAACCTTCGACAGACTGGTGCCGCCTTTGAGCATCAGTAGCTGTGCGAGGTCTTGCTCCCGGAACAGCCGATTCAGTACCCAGGTAACCCAAAAATCCTTCTCTACAACAGCTGGTGTAGTGATCGTCTGCGTCGCGGTCTCCGAAAACAACTCGCTACGTTGCTGTGCCGGAAGTCGGGCAACCCCGTCCATCAGTCAACTCCCGTTGCAGATCCGTTTGATGGCTTCATAGATCCAGCCGGTGACCGAACGGGTATCTTGGAGGATACGGTCACACGCTTTCGCCTCCAGTTGCCGGCGGACGCGCTCGACAACCTTCTGGTCTATCTGCTCCCGACCCAGCGCTTTCAGAGCTTGCACTATCAGACCGCTCTCCCTGTATTTGAAGCCCACATCCTTCAAAGCGGACTTCTTGAACACCAGGGAATGTTCCCCCATTTCATACTCACGACCAGGACCATCAGAGAGGTAAATCCAACGCCCCGGAACCTGGGTGGAGAGGCCCAACTGGTTTAGAGCCACATCGCCGGAAGGTTGAATACGCCAGTTAAATTTGCGAGCTAAAGCATGAGCTACCTGATCGAGATCCGGGCTCAATTGACGGCCGAGTAGATCGCTGTAGCGGGGATAGTCGTAAACCCCCTGACAGACACGGCGAATCCTGGCGGCCTTGGTCAGACTGGAAAGCGCCTGATGGACGTTGGCCTCGCCAAATTCAGCTACAAAATCAGTCTTGGTAAAGGCCCAACCCCTACCATGGCCATATATCCGTGAAATAATCTTATTTTCAATACTTTGTGACATTTTATAATATTTTATTTTTCAGGAAAACAACTCTTTTTTCCCAAAGAAGAATCCTAACAGATCCACAGCTTTAGGTGCAGTCAGGTATGGAGCGTAACTGCCGCCGCCTCCAGCCAGTTCAGTTGTTGGCGGGTGTCGTTGGTGTCGGCGTCCGGGTTGGTCAGGGTTTGTTGCAGGGTCTGGCGCTGGCGTTCGGCGGCGGGCAGGATGTCTTCCTGGTCGGTGTAGCCTGCGGCAGCGAGCCAGTGTTCCAGTTCTTCGATCTTGCCGGTGCGGAAGCCGGATACCTGTCCGGCGCGTAGGGCGCCTAGCAGCGCCTTGCCGTCCTCGTTGACGCTGGTGGCCAGATTGGTGACGGGTTCCAGGAACCGGGCTGAAACGGCGTCGGACTGTTCCAGCGCAATCCGATCCACGGGACGGCCCCGGCCCTGGCGCCATAGCGCTGTCCAGACGCGCGCTACCTGACAGCGTTGCTTGAGTCGGGCCCGCAGTTCCTCAGCAGCCACCGCGGCCGGCGCGGCGTCGCTGTGCAGCAGAGCCTCAAGCTGGCCCAGAGTGGTGATGCGCCAGGTGTCCATGAGCTGGTACAACAGGTTCAGGTCGTCGCGCAACAGGTGGAACAGGTGCGTCAGGCCGGGTTCCAGGCGCGGGTTCAGCAATGGCACGCCGAGGACGGAGGCATAGTCTTCGGGGCTCAGACTCTCCGGTGACGGCAGGGCAGGTGGCAACGCCAGGTCGTAGTCCTGCGCGGGATGCTCCCGGAAGCGCACCTGGGCGAGATCGATAACCGGTGGCGCGTTGCCGGTCGCCTGCTGCCAGAGCACGCAGTCGTGGCGACGGGCAGACAGGTAGAAGATCTGCCGGCCTTGCGCACCGCCGGCCAAGCGCTCAAGGCTGTTGACCATCACGATAAAACGCTCTTCGTCACTGGTGGTCAGCGCTTCATCCAGGAACAACGGCAGGGTCTCCCCGCCCTGCTCCTGCGCTTCGATCCAGGCCAGCCGCAAGGCCAGCAGCAGTTGCATACGGGTGCCGGATGAGAGTTCGCCTATATTTCTTGGCATTTGTTGTTCGAGGTCCTGTGCGGAGAATGTGCCGTCCTTGTCCAGCCGCAGATCAAAGGCATTGGCGGTTATTTCCCGGAACAGTGCCCGCGCCCGGCTCAGCACCTCCGGTTCGTTGTCATGGTGAAACGCCTGTTCAACGTCATTGAGCAACAGTTCGGTCGCCTCAGACAGGAAGGCATCTTCGAGCTTGTCCGCCAGCGCCGCCCGGGCGCTGTCAACGGCGGCGCGGGCCTGGCTTAACCTGTGGTCTTTGCCGGCATCGGCCAGCCGGGTGGTAAGTTGTGTATGTGACCGCACCAGTTCCGCGTGCTTTGCCGCCTGCGCTGAAGCCACGGCAAAATCTTCCTGCAGTTGTGCTGACTTGCCATTATCGACAGTGCTGATAATTTCCGGATGAGACAGCAGTCGGGAGCGTATAAGTTCCTCCTCCAACCCGGCTTTTAGCAGCGCTTCGTGTTGCGCTTGCCACTCACCCAGCAGGCCCAGCCGCCGGTCAAGTTCGTTATACGCGTCCGGCTCGAGTTCGCATTCAGTAAAGACCTTTTTGGTTTCTTCCAGGTTTTCGGCAATGTCGTCCGTAAGCGCTTGGATATGCTCCTGGCTGCGCGCTATCTCCGCCCGTGCGTCTTTGGCGTCGTTAACACGCTGTTGCAGGTTCCGGAATGAAGCCTGTAACAGGTTAAGATCCTGTTCCTCCTCACCCGCTGCGGCCGGCGGCGCCTCCGCACGGCGCCATTGCTCAAGAAAATCGCGTATTGCTGCGAGGTCTTCAGCGCTGTCCCGCGTGACTTCGGCCAGCGCCGCGTGCGCCTGTTCCCGGTGGTTTTCCGCCGCAGACAGCTGGCGACAGTGTTGCAGGAATATATCAGGGCTGACACTCGGCCACTCCGGGTCAAAGCCCAGCGCTTGGGCGGCCTCGCGTTTGCGCGCGGCCAGTCTGGTGATATCCGCCTCGACCTCTCTGAGTTCCGCGCGCAGGCGTTCAGCCTGTTGCGCCCGCGCCCGTTGCGCGACCAGTTCAGCGTAACGTTCATCGACCTGCACCCGCAGGTAATCCTGCACCGTGTCGGGGGTCCAGTCCGACGGTCCGGTGAGACCGGTCTGCTGAAAACGTTGTTTGGCGTCGGCGGCAGACAGGCCAGGGGCAGGCCTGCGGCGCAAGCTGAATAAGCCCGACGCCGCGGCAGTGAGCGCAACCAACGTAGCCGCCAGGGTCGGCAGGACCTGTTGCAGCCAGGCCAGCAGGGAAGCAACGCCGCTGGCCGCCAGGGCGGCCCACAGCGCAATACGTGGGCGGCGGAAAATTACTGCCGGCTGCAACCCGGACTCTGCCTTGTGCAGCGCCAGCCACTCGCGCAAGGCGCTGCCGGCGTCATACAGCCGGTTTATCTCGGCGCCATCGGGCGCCTCACCGGTCTGGTCGATCTTCAGTTGCAGTTCCCTTTGTCTGGCTTGAGCCACAAGCAACGGGGCTGCCACTGCCGCGGCCTGCTCCAGACTTTGCCTGTCAAGCCTGGGTGGTTGTCCGGCGCCGTTGAATTGCTCACGGGCGTTGTGCAGACCCCCCTCAGCCTTGGCCAGTTCGGCCTGCCGGTTGTTGCGATCCGCTTCCTTTTTTCCAAGCTGTTGCAAGCGTCCGTCGATCGCGTCCAGATGCGTCGGGTCGGGTTGCGCGTTCTCAAAACCCGTCGCGGCCAGCGCCGTCCGGGCACTTTCAAGCCGGCGCTCCTGTTCCCGCAATTTATCCTGCTGCGTTACCCTTTTTTGTTCCAGTCCGGCCAGACGTTTACGCTCATCGCCGCGCAGCTTGTCCATAGCGGGGGGATAGGCTTCGAGTTCTTCGGCGCAGATTTTCTTTGCCCCGATGGCTTTATGTAAATCCAGCGCTTGTTGCAGACGTTCCAAGCACTCCTGCGCCGCCTTCGCATTCGCCAGCTCACGGTTAAGACGCGGCAATTCCTCCTGTTGCTTGCGTTCCAGTTCATCATAGTCCCGTTCCGCCTGACGTAGCGCTTGCTTCTCTGCGTGCAGGTTCTTTTCATCATTTTGGGCAAAGCGCGCGCCTAACGGCCTACGCGGCGCATCCAGGTCAAAGCCGCCGCGCAACCGGTTACGCAATTCCCGGGCAAAATCGCGGTCGCGCGCATCATCCGCCAGCAAGTGTTCCACAGACAGGCGATAGCTGCCGTGCTGGTCGAGGATGGGCGGGGTCGCCGGGTTGCCGTCCCGGTACCAGCTCAGCTGGCTGCCGGTGCGCAGGACGCGCCAGTGGGTGGCGTCACTGTCGAACTCAGCCTCAAGGGCGAGCGGCGGGTCATCTTTGCGCGCCGGGCGCAGCAGGTAACCCAGGGCGCGGGCCAGGCTGCTCTTGCCGATGGCGTTCGGTCCGGTGACGATATTGACGCCGGGCGCGGGTGGCTCAAAAGTAAACTCCCGCTCAATGCCGGGCAAGGTGCGGATGCTGAGCCGGCGCAGGCGCATCAGGTTGTATCCCGCGCCTGCGCCAGCAGTTGATCCAGGGCGCGTAACCCCGCGCTGCGCAGCCACTGCACCGGGTCGGGGTCGGGGCTATCCAGGTCTTTCCAGGTCGGCTTGGCGGCCTGGCTTTGCAAACGCGCCCGGGCTTGTGCCACCAGCTGGTCGCGCTCGGGATGCCCTGCCGGCTGCTGCAGCCACAACAGGCGTTGTGCCAGCAACCCCACCGGGGTCGGTTGACCGGCAAGTTCCTCAAGGTCGGTCTCGGGTTGGGTGGCGAGGCTGGCCTTAACGATGAAGTAGCTGCGACCAGCGGCGCCAAAATGGATAATCTCTTGCCGGTTAGCGGACAATTCGGCCAGCGCCGCGGCGCCGTAGCGGGTGCGCCCGCACAAGGTGATGCTGACCCCGACCGCGTCCGGGGTTGCGGCCGGCTCCTGGGCGCCGGTGGGCGCCGTGATGCGGTCGTCAAGCGCGCGCAGCGCCTCCAGCACGCAGGCGTTGACCGCGGCTGGTTCGGCCATGCCTTCCAGGTCAACCTCAATGGCTTCCCAGCGCAGCGGCGCCAGGGGCAGTTGCTCAACCCGTTCAATCCTGCCGCCGCTGACATCAATAAGCCAAGGGCCGTGCACGCCGGTTTCGGTGCGATCCAGGCCGGTGAGGCTGCCCAGGTAGCCGCTCGGCGCGTCCACGGACAAGGCATCGGGTTTGTGGATGTGGCCGAGCAACCAGCCATCCAGCCCGGCCTGACGCAATTGCTGGCTGCTGACCGGGGCGTAGGGGCTGACCCGGGCGTCGCGATCACAGTGCAACAACCCCAGGTGGATGCCGGTTCCGGTGTCGAATTTTTGCTCGGCCAGGGGGCTGCTGTGCACCTCCCGGCGGGGAAACGACCAGCCCCACAGGGTCATTGTATCGACGCCGTCGGTAATCTGCCGGGACTGCCATTGGCCGGCTGCGCCCAAGAGTCGAAATTCAGGAATTTGCGCTGCCAGCCTGGGCAGCGCTTTGACGTCATGGTTGCCGGCCACGCCGATGACTTCAATGCCAACCTCGGTCAGGCGCCGCACGCCTTGCTCAAGCTCCCGGTAAGCCTCGAAGAAATCGTTTTCCCGCTCAACCACATCGCCGGCCAGAAGCACAGCCCGGACCTTGGCCGCAATGGCAACATCCACGGTACGCCCCCAAGCGCCCACCGGCCCCAAGTCACGCGCCCGCTGTGCGAGTTCTTCCGGCAACCGGGACGGCGTCCGCCCCAGGTGTACATCGCCGACAGCCAGTAGTTTCATGAGGTCAAGGCCAGCGCCCCTTCCATGCGGGTTAATCTCCTTGCAGGCCCGTAACCGGGTCGAGGCGGGCGGCCTGGCGAGCGGGCTGGAAGCCGAAGAACAGGCCCACGGCTGTGGCGGTGCCGAGGCCGCTCAGCAGGGAGGCGCCGGAGATGAGGTAGTCCCAGCCGGTGAACCGGCAAATGCCCCAGGTCGCCAGCAGGCCCAGGATGATGCCGAGCACGCCGCCTGCCACCGTGAGGATGACGGATTCGATCAGGAACTGGCTTTGAATGTCGCGCCGGCGCGCGCCCAAGGCGCGGCGAATGGCTATCTCCCGGCGTCGTTCTGCGACGGAGACCAGCATGATGTTCATCACCCCGACCCCGCCGACGATCAGGGAGATACTGCCCACTGCGCCTAGCAACAGGGTCATAATGCGCATCTGCGCTTCCATACGGGCAATCAATTCCTGCGCGGTGACCACCTCGAGCTTGAGGTCGGGCGACCTGCTCTGAAAGTATGCGTTCACGTCGGCGGTGGCGGCGCGGTAATGCACCCCTGCGGCTGAGCGGGCGATAATTACATCGATCTCCGCATTGGCAACGACGCGCCCGGCCGTGGAAATTGGCACGAACACCGATTCGTTGGCGCTCACCTGTACCGGTAACGCGTAATTGTCCACCGCTTCGTTCAATACGCCAACGATGGTAAACAGCGTGCCATCAATTTCCAGGTGTTGGCCGATAAGCTGGCGCCCGCCGGCGGCGCGCATCGAGTCGGCGACCCCGGCGCCGATGGCGCAGTAGTAACGGTCCACATCCAGGTCTGAGATGAAACGCCCCTCCTGCAAGGACAATTTGTTCACTCTTAAAAACGACGCGCTGACACCCTGGAGGCTGCCCCTGCCGACCTCCTTGCCGGCGTACTGGAAGCTGCCATAACCTGAGATCCGGGGCGCGGCAATGGTGATCGAAGGTGTCTGTGGCGCCAGCGCCAGGGCATCCGGCACGTTGATCGCGGCCTCGGCCTCCGCACCTTCAAACGATTTGCGAATCACCAGGATGTCGGTGCCCAGCGCCTCGAATTCCTTGCGCGCCTTGGCCTTGGCAATCTCGCCCAGAGACACCATGGTGATGACCGAGGAGATGCCGATCATAATGCCGATCAGTCCCAGTACGGTGCGCAGGCGCGCCTTGCGCAGGCTGTCGATGGCCTCCCGGGCGTTGCCGCGCAGCACTGCCAGGAGCCTGGACCACGAGCGGCTGCCGGGCGTCATGGTTGCGCGTCCGCCGGGGCGGCGGTTGCCTCCGGCCCGCTCCGGGTTGGTTGTCCGCTATGGACGCTGGCTGCCCGGTGTTCTGTTTCCAGCAGTGTGCCCCGGTGGATACGCAGGCGGCGCTTGCAGCGGCGCGCCACCAGCGGGTCATGGGTAATGATCAGAATCGTGACCCCTTGTTGCTCATTCAACTCCAGCAGCAACGCCATGACTTCGGCGGCGGTGTCCGCGTCCAAAGCGCCGGTAGGCTCGTCGGCAAGCAACAGCGTCGGCTCTGTCACCAACGACCGGGCGATGGCAACCCGTTGTTTCTGGCCGCCTGAAAGTTGCCCGGGGCGTTGCTGACCCCAATCCGCCATACCCACGCGCGTGAGCATGGCATGCGCTCGCTGCTGCATTTCCATACGCCTGAGCCCCTGATAGACAAGCGGCAGGCAGACGTTCTCAAGAGCCGTCAGCCGCGGCAACAGGTGAAACGACTGAAACACAAACCCGACATGGGCATTGCGCAGGGTTGACAGCTCGTCATCGGCCAGCCCGGACACATCGCGTTCATTGAGAAAACAGGCGCCGGAGGTAGGACGGTCGAGCAGGCCGATAAGATTCATCAGCGTGGTCTTGCCGCTGCCCGAGGCCCCCATGATCGATATCAGGTCGCCGGCGCCGACCTCCAGATCGATGCCTTGCAGAACCTCCCTGGTGGTGGGCCCGACCCGGTAGGATTTGCGGATATCAACCAGACGCAGCATTACGCCGGACCTGTCTGCGGCGCTGTTTCAGGGCGCGACAAACGACCGGCACTCCTGCCAGGTGATATTGACCTGTGCAGCGGGACGGCGGTCATTGTTGCGACAGGACGATTTTCTCGCCGGCTGTGAGCCCTTGCAGCACCTGCACCGAATCGATGGTGGTGCGGCCCAGTTCGACCGGGCGCCGCTGCGCCAGACCGGTGTCGGGGTCGATGACCTGCAACCAGTTGGCGCCGTTGGCGCCGTGGTTGACCGCGGTGAGCGGCACCAGTAGCGCCTCGGGGTCACTGTGGACGACGATAGTAATGTAGGCGGTCATGCCAACGCGCAAGTGCTCGCGCACCGTGGGCGGCACATTCTCCATGGCCACCGTCACCTCAAATTGCGGGGCGCTGCGCTGCCCGCGCGCGGCGCGCGCAGACACCTGTGTAACCACCCCTTCCAACTCCTGGCCGGGAAATCCGGGGCCGGTGATCAAGGCCCGTTGGCCCACCTCAACCTTGCCTACGTTTACCTCATCAACACTGGTCAGCGCCGCAAAGCGGTCCAGGTCGGCGATGCTCAACAGCAACTCTCCCTGCGTCACCGGGCGGCCTTTTTCCAACGGCTTGTTGCGGTCACTGTCACTGATGATGACGATCCCGGCCAGCGGCGCCTTGATCGTGGCCAGCTCCATTTTGGCTTCGTGCTCGCGCAGCCGGCCCTGGGCGTTCTCAAGTTCCAGACGCGCCACCTCCACGGCTTCATCATTACCTTTTTCCTGCGCCGTCTCCAGCCCTCGCTCGGCCTCCTCGTGGTCCAGTTGACGGCTCTGATAGTTCTGTTGCGCGCGCTTTTGTTCGGATACCGCGACGATGCCTTGCTCCAGCAGGAACTCGGTTTCCCGCAGGTTCTCCTGCGCTTCATCAAGCGCTATCGTCGCCCGTCGCAACGCCCGTCGGGAGCGCGTCATCTCGGCGCTGCTGTCCCATGCCTCAAGCTCGCCCAGACGGTTACGCGCCCGAATATATTCAACCTGCGCGCGGCGGCGCTCCATGGCGAGTTTGCCGACATCGAGCACCAGCAATGGCGCGTCGGCTTGCACCCGCTGACCGCGGCTGATGTGCACCGTGCTGACATGACCATCAATGGGACTGACGATCTTTTCAATATGGCCCGGCTCCAGCAGGCCGCGTAACGACAGCGTCGAGCGGAACTCCCCGGGCGCCACCACCAGGGTCGGCAGGGACTGCGGGTCGATGCTCTCGGCGACGGCTGGGGGCTCCGGCGCGGCGTTATCACCGAACCAGTCCAAGGGCCGCAGATACCAGCCGCCAATGATCAGGAACACCCCGACCACCAGCAGGGCCGCCATGCCGCGCGCCGCTTGCACCCGCTTCATCATCAGCGACAGATTTTCGTTGCGGGTCTCGATATCCCGATAGGCCACTTGCAGCTCGGCAAGCTGCTCCTCCACCACCTTGGCCATACGCAGCTCGGCCTCGCGCAGCTCCCGGACTTCGGTTATGTCGGCGACCACGGCAATTACCGCGGCCTGCCCGGTGTGCTCGGCCCCGCTTGTCAGCAGGTACGAAGTCGTCACCGACAAGGAGCGGACCTCGTCGCCACTGTGCACGCTCACCACCCGGCGCTTGAGGTCGCCCTGCTCGGTAATGGCCTCCAGGATGATCCCGACGAAGTCGTCGAAGCCCTCAAACGTAACAAAGATTTCTCCGAACGGACGCCCGACCACATCATCTGAACTGAACCCGAACATGCGGCACAAGGCGGGATTGGCAAGGCGCAGGGTCCCATCGGCGTCGATCACCATCACGCCGTCGGACAGGTTGTCCAGTAAGGTACGGTAAATATCCTGGGATTCGGGTGTCGTCACGGCAGGGTCTCCACGGGAATGCCCCAAGTTTCCAAGGTGCGGCCGGCGATAAAATCGAGCCGTATCAGTACATCGAGGTAGGCTATTATAGCATCCACTTCGGACTGTTCGGCGCGCACCAGATCGTCTTCGGACGCCGATACCTCAAAGGAGGTTGATAGGCCGTTGCTGAATTTTTCGCGCTCAATGTCCAGGTTCTGCTGCGCCAGCTCGCGCGCGGCGCGGGCCAGCTCCGTGAGGCGCAGCCCGACGGCCACGTCATTGACAACCTGACGCACCGCCACGTCAATGGTCTCGCGCAGCTCCAGTTGGTTTCTTTCGGCCTTGCGCAAGCTGTTGCGGGCGCGCAGGTAGTTGACGTCGCGGAAACGGTCGCGGAAGGGAATGGACAGGTTCAGCTGCACCTGTGCGTCCTTGCGTCCGGGGTCGCTATCGTTGAGCTGGACGCCCAAGGACAGATCCGGCAAGCGGTTGTTTTTCGCCAGCGCCAGGTTGATGCGGGCGGCGTCGATGGCTATGCCGGCCTGCAGGTAGTCGGCGCGTTTACGCAAGGCCTCTTCGAACACTGTCTCGAAGTCGGGGCGGGTGGGCGGCACTTGCAGTTTTTCCAGCGGCTGGATGCGCACGGTGCTGCCCAGTTCCAGGATGTCGAGCAAGCGGAAGTTGGCGGCATCCAGACGGTTCTGCGCCTGGGTCAGCGACAGTTCCCGGTTGGCTACGGTCACCTCGGCGCGCACCGCCTCACGCGCCGCCACGCGCCCGGCGCGTATCAGGGCGCGCGTGGACTGCAACTGCTCGCGGGCGCGCAGTAGCGCGGTATCGGCAATTTCCACCTGGCGCACCGAACCGATGAGGCCGCGATAGGCGCCGATCACCGCAACGACCAGGTTTTCCAGGGTCTGTCGGAACGAGAGAATATTCACTTTTTCTCCCAGCCGCGCCTGACGGATCGGCGCCATCTCGATATTCATCCAGGCGCCTCTGAGCAGCGGTTGGGTAAAGCTCAATGCCTGTGACCGGGAATCCTGAAAATCCCGGGACAGCCTTTCATCCCAGCGCAGGGAAAGCTGACCGCCGGTAGGCACACGCATGTTGATCTCACTGCTGACACCGGTGCGGCGGTCCTGCCGGTCCTGGCTGGCGAACGGGCGGATGGTGGCCCGGGGCGTCCAGCGGTCTTCGGTTACCTCCAGCGAGAAACGCTCTACCTCCCGGTCCAGACGTCGGTTAAGCAGCGGTCGATTGTTCTGCAGCGCCAGATCCAGCGCGTCTTGCAGCGTTAAATCGAGCTGACTGGTAGCGTCTGCCAACGCTGGCAGCGGCGTCAGCAAACAGAGCAACACTGATGCCACAGATAGTACGCAGCTGCAACGATTAGCTCGCATGAAATATAAGGTCAGTACGTCACTACAGCCTTTCGATCACCACGGCTATGCCCTGGCCGATGCCGATGCACATGCTGACCAGGGCGTAGCGGCCACGGCTGCGTTCCAGTTGCCGTAGTGCCGTGAGGATGAGGCGCGCGCCGGACGCGCCCAGCGGGTGGCCGATACTGATGGCGCCGCCGTTCGGGTTGACCCGCTCGTCGTGGAAGTCGATCTGCAGTTGTTGCAAACAGCCCAGCACCTGACTGGCGAAGGCTTCGTTGATTTCGATCACGTCCATGGCCGCCAGGGACAGACTGGCGCGTTGCAGGACTTTTTGTATGGCCGGTACCGGGCCAATGCCCATTATCCTGGGTTCGACCCCGGCAATAGCGCCGGTGAGGATGCGCGCGCGGGGGGTCAGACCGAGCTTGTTGCCGATGTCTTCGTTGCCGAGCAACAACGCGGCGGCGCCGTCGTTAATGCCGGAGGCATTGCCGGCGGTCACCACGCCACCCTCGAACAACGGTGGCAGAGCAGCCAGTTTTTCCAGGGTAGTGCCGGGTCGGGGATGTTCGTCGGCTGTTACTCTGGTTGCAGGGTCTTGCCGCCGCCGTGCCGGGACCTCTATCTCCAACAGTTCTTCGTCATAAAACCCGGCTGTTCTGGCTGTTTCGTATTTTTGCTGGGAAGCGGCTGCGAACGCGTCACTGTCTGCCCGGCTGATAGCGAAGTCCCGGGCCAGGTTGTCCGCGGTCTGCGGCATGGTGTCGTCGCCGTATTGTCGCACGAGCGCCCGGTTGGGAAAGCGCCAGCCGAGCACGGTATCGTGCAGCTGCTGGTTGCGGTCAAAGCTGGTTTCCGCCTTGCTCAGCACCCAGGGCGCGCGGCTCATGCTCTCGACGCCGCCGGCGATGAACAACTGCCCCTGTCCGCAACCGATGGCGCGCGCCGCGTCCAGGGTTGCCGCGGCGCCGCTGGCGCACAAGCGGTTGACGGTGACGCCGCCGACGGAGGTATGCATGCCGGCCAGCAGCGCGGCATTACGCGCGATATTGCGGCAGTCTTCACCCGCCTGATTGGTGTTGCCGAACACCACATCTTCTACCAGGCTGCTGTCGATGCCGTTGCGGTCCAGCAACCCCTTGATAACGGCCGCCGCCAGGTCATCCGGGCGCACCGCCGACAACCCGCCGCCGTAACGGCCGAAGGGGGAACGGATGCCGTCGTAAATTACTGAGCCGATCATATTCTGTCCATTATACACATAACAGCAAACCCAACGGCAACGCGTGGAAAACCATATCGTGGTAGCGAAATGGCAGTACTTCCTGGCCCGTATAAAACAGGATGCCACGCTCGAACTGCTGCCCAGCCAGTTCTGCCAGTACCGCCAAGCCCTTGAAATCACGGGCGGTAACGCTGGCAGATGCCTTGACTTCGATGCCGATAATATTGGTATTGTCGCGTTCTAATACAATATCCACTTCATGTTGGCGCGGGTTGCGGAAGTGCTGCAGGCGAATGTCTTCCTGTGCCCAGCAGGCTTGTTTAACGCATTCCATATACACCATGTTTTCCAGCAGGCCGCCGTAGTACTGGCTTTGCAGCAACTGCCGTTCGTTGCGCAAGCCCAGCAAATGACAGGCCAGACCGGTATCGACAAAATGAATTTTCGGCATACGCACCGCCATCCGCTTCGCCCGATTTTTCAGCCAGGCCGGGAGCCGCTGAATGATAAACATCAACTCGAGAATTTCTATGTAGTCTTTCACCAGTTTGTCATTCAGTTCCAAATCATTGGCAAGATTGGCGTATTTCAACAGGTTGCCGCTTAACCCCGCAAGATAAGGCGTCATGGCGCGCAGCTTCGAGTGGTAGTCGCCGCGCGCCGTGTACAGGCTTGCAAAATCCTTATACAGTCGGCCTTCCATATAAGATTTGAACCACACCTGCCTGCCGCGGGCGCTTTTGCCCATTACTTCCGGATAACCACCACGCAGCAGCCATCCGGCAAGTTGTTCGCGGCTGATGAAGGGTGTGGTGCATGATTGAAAATCCCCCGCCGACAGGTAATCGATAATATTCCGGGGCTGTCCCTGCACTTCCGCAACAGACAGCGGATACAGTTCCAGGCGCGCCAGGTGCCCTGGCAATGCCTCCTGCACGCGCGCAGAACGAAATATATCCGTGGACCCCGTCAACAGGAACTTGCCCCTTGCCTCAGGCGCCAACCGGTCTGATGCTTCCTTGATAGCAGGTATTAAGGTCGGCGCATATTGGAACTCATCGAGCACGATATTCCTGTCCCCCAGTGAGCGCACGAAACCAGGCGGGTCTGACAGGACGGTCGCCAGGAGTGTTTGATCATCCAGGGTGACATAATCCATGCCGACCTTTTCCGCGACGGCGCGCGCCAGCGTAGTTTTCCCCGACTGCCTGGGGCCGGTGAGATAGACCACGCGGAATTCCCTGAGCAGTTCTTCCAGAGACGTTTGCAAGCACCTGTTGTACATGCACTGGTATTTTACAGCTTAATACGAGTTTTACAAGGTCTTAATACGAGTTTTACAGGTGCTTAATACGAGTTTTACAGGTGCTTAATACGAGTTTTACAGGCAATCTCCCACGCTGACGGCCGCCAG
>JAPORZ010000037.1 GCA_026709915.1 Gammaproteobacteria bacterium | reverse complement strand
GGGCCAGCTGCGCTGTCCAAATTCGTTCCGGACGAATTTGTGCACAGCGATAGCGGCCCGCAGGGTTGCGTCCACGGATGGACGCAATGAGGGAAATTAAAAATCATACTTTTTAATTTCCGTCTCTAAAAATGCCCTCCGTGGCATTTAGAGGTGGCCTTATAGCTATCAAAAATTCGTAATTGCTCGCCCCCGTTTGTCATTCCTGCGAATGCAGGAATCCAGTCGATCAAACAGTCGCCTGCGACACTTTAGCCGTAATGTCATGGAAAGTTCGCAGGATTGTCATATAACCCTTCCAGAATGCTGCAATGCATGTAACCTACTATCTGGCATCAACACTGAGCGGCGCAATTTTTCTGTTATGCATCGCTACACATGCGTTTGCGGCTGCTGAGCTGGCGCTTTACGTGTTCAAGGATAACGCTGCAGGGAGCGGGCTGACGGTGGTGCTGGACGGTGAGGCCGAGCAAACGACCGGGGTCGATGGGGCGGTTTACTTCGATATGACGCCCGGCACGCACAGCCTGCAAATCCTGGAAGGCGGCAACCCGCTGCACAGTTTCCGTTTTAATTACGCGCTGGGGCAATACACGGATATCAGCGTGGCGCTGAGCGCCGGTGACCCGCAGGTCAGCATCGAATCCTATTATGCAACGGAGACTGCGGCGGTGCGCGCCCAGGCGCCCAGGGGTGTGCTGGCAGGCCGGGTTACTGCGTTCGGCACGCCGGTAGCCGGCGCCCAAATCACTGTGGAGGGGGAAGACGTTCAGGTGTGGACGGACGCAGCTGGACGCTACCGACTGGAACTGCCGCGTGGCGCCTATAACCTGGAAATAACCCACCCTGACTACCGCAGCCGTTCCATCAGCGCCCTGCGCCTGGTGGCCAATGTCGGCAGGTCTGCAGATTTCGGCCTCACCCAGGACGCTGCCGCAGTCATGGAGGAAGTGGTGGTAGTGGGCGCTTATCGGCACGAAGGTATGGAACTGGTTGAGCGCGACACCACTAACGTCGTGGACACCCTGGGTATTGAGGATCTGGCCCGTTTCGGTGATACCGATGTGGCCGCAGCGGTGATCCGCCTGCCCAGTGTGACGGTGCAGGACGGCAAGTTTGTGTTCATTCGCGGCCTGGGCGGCCGTTACGTCACCACCACCCTGAACGGCGCCACCCTGCCCAGCACCGACCCGTCCAAGCGCACGGTGCCGTTGGATCTGTTCCCCAGCAACATCGTGAGCCAGCTTGATATCAAGAAAACCTTTATCTCGCCCATGCCGGGGGAAAGCACCGGCGGCAATCTGGTGATCAATACCCGCACCTTTCCGGATGCACGCGCCGGCAGGATTTCGATCGCCAGCGATGCCACGCTCGGCGTTACCGGCCGCAAGGTATTCAACGACCCCACTGACGGCGGCTTTGACTGGGTTGGTTGGGATGCCGGTGAACGCGAGGAGCCCATCGCCGTGACCGCGGTTGCACAGGCGCTGAGCCTGGGCACGGTCACGGACACCAGCAGTGGCGCGACGTTTGAAATTAACGACACCCTGGAGCGGGAACTGCGTCGCCTCGGCGCCATCCTGATTAGTGAAAACCTGGACCTGGACAAGGCGACCGCCTACCCGGATGCATCCGTGGGCGCCAATTACGGCGACCTGTTCGCCATCGGCCCGGCAGACCTGGGCATTTTTGCGGCGGTGAACTACAAGAATGGTTGGTCGCAGAAGGATGACGGTATTATCAATACCTACTCGCCGGGACAGACCTCCGCAGAGGTCGGCCCGCAGTTGGATATTCTTAAATTCAAGGAGTACGCCAATGATATCGACATCAGCGGTTTGTTTTCCGTCGGCCTTGCTATCGGTGATCACACCTTCGAGGCCAATACTATTCTTTCTCGTGCCACACAAAGCAAAGTGACGCGCACCATAGGCCAGGAAGGGGATGAGTTCAACTCCACCATGCGCCACACCATAGACTGGGTGGAACGTCAGTTCCTGTCCTGGCAACTCAGGGGTTCCCATTTCCTGAACGAGGCTGGCACCCTGCAATTCGATTGGCAGGGAACACTGAGCCAGGCAAAACGTGTGGCGCCGGACCGGCGCGAGGTGCGTTTTGATGCGGACCCGGACCTCACTGCCCCACAGGATTTGCTGGACGGGTTCGATATTGAACAGCCCAATGATCGGCAGCCGTTTGCGCTCAATGGTTTTCTGCTGGAAGCAAACCAGTTACTGCGCCGTTATGATGACCTGACTGATGACAACATAGACGTGTCCGGTGCGCTGTCTTACGAGTTTATCGCCACCGCTGATACCGAGTTCAACATGGAGGTCGGCTTTTCGGTTATCCACCGTGAACGCGACTCCGATTCCAGCAGCTATGGCTTCAATATCGAGCAGGCATTGGTGGACCTGGTGCGGTCGCCTAAGGCGCTGGTCAGTGAGGTCATCAGGGAAGACACTATTACCGGCAGTAACAATACCGGCTTCAGTTTCGCCGACAAGACCCTGGCCAGCGACAGTTATGAAGCAGAGCTCGACCTGAACAGCATCTATATTTCCGGTGACTACCTGTTCAATACCGATTATCAGCTGATTGCCGGGATACGTTTCGAAGATTATCAACAGACGACTGATACTTTCAGCCTGTCCGGGGCGCAAGCAGCGGTAACCTCGAATATTGATGAGACAGCCATGCTGCCAAGCCTGGGTTTCAACTGGTTTTACCGGGAAGACCACCAGTTCCGTTTTGCCATCTACAAGACGGTATCGCGTCCGGACTTCAAGGAAACCTCCAACGCCACGTTCTACGATACCGAATTCGATTTCCGGGTGCGGGGCAACCCCAACCTGGAACTGTCCGAGGTAACCAACTATGACGCCCGCTGGGAGTGGTATTTCGCTGATCGACAAAGTTTCAGTCTGGCGTTGTTCTATAAAGACCTGGAAACCCCCATTGAGCGTGTAGTACAACCGGCATCGGGCACGGCAGGCAATTCCCGTACCTTCAGGAATGCGGAATCGGCAGAGTTGTACGGGGTTGAGGTGGAAGGCCGTAAGGACTTTGCCTTGAGTGACGACCTGTCACAGTCCGTTTTTATTTTCGTCAATGCCAGCGTCATCGAGTCCGAGGCCAGCCTGGCTGATGGCGCCAAGCGCAAGTTGCAGGGGCAGCCGGATTATACCTTCAATGTGGTGCTGGGTTATGACGACCTGGTGCGCGACCAGGAGCTTACCGTGCTGCTCAACCAGAGTGGCAAGTCCATCAAGGATGTCGGTATAGCCGGACGCCCCAACGTTATTGAAGAACCCAGGTTGGACCTTAAGGTGAACTATAAATATCAGTTCACCGATGATTTTCTGTTGCATGCAAGCGCTGAAAACCTGCTGAACGAGGCGGTTGAATACACGCAGGGCGGCGAGATTTTTCAGAGCTACAAGGAAGGCGTGCAATTCAAGCTGGGCATAGACTGGAGTTTCTGACTGCGGGCTCAAATTCTTTCATACTACCAGGAGACTAACATGAGACTTAGGTATTTTGTACGGGTACTGCTGGCGGCCGTTGCGCTGGGCGGCATTTACGGCTGTTCCGAAGGTGATGAGGCGATAATCAATATCGATGCGCCGACCACTACCACCACGACCAACAACACGACTGCAGCACCTGACGATGCCGGCGGCGGTTCTGCCTCAACCGTATCGGAAAATTGCCCGGATTGGGCCGGCGCCAAACGCAAAGACGCCGACGGCAATGATGTTTGCGCCCTGCCTGCGGAAATTAATGAAAGCCGGTTGCTAACCAGTGATATCGTCTGGCTGATGGAAGGCCGGGTCACCGTCGGCAACGGCAACAAGGAAATGTCCACAACCAGGGGCGAACTCGCCGATGGCAGCAGCGTCATTAACGCAACCCTCACGATCCAGTCAGGCACACATATCAGGGCCAGCAGCGGCACTTTTGCCAACCTGATCATTACCCGCGGTTCTCGCATACAGGCCGAAGGTACGGCGGATGCGCCCATCGTGTTCAGTTCCGACGATGATGACATGACCGGCAGTGGCGAGTGGGGCGGTTTGATCATTCACGGTTATGGTGAACACAACCAGTGTAATGCTCCCCAGGCGTGTAACATTGACGCCGAGGGCGAGTCCGGGATGGCCGGTGGTTACACCGCCGACGACAACAGCGGCACCTTGCGTTACGTTATCGTCACTGAAGGCGGTTACGAGTTTGCCCCGGGTGATGAAATTAACGGTATCTCACTGGTCGGTGTTGGTTCCGGTACCACCATGCAGTACATCCAGGTCAATGACAATTCCGATGATGGCATCGAGTTCTACGGTGGCGCAGTCAACGTAAAGCACATCGTACTGACCAATAACCTGGATGATTCCGTGGACTGGGACGAAGGCTTCGTGGGCAACATGCAATACGTGCTGGTCAAGCAATCACCCGAAGTCGGCGGTAACGCCATTGAGGCTGATACCGAAGGCGCCGCCATGCCATTGTCCAAGCCGACCATCGCCAATGCCACCTTTGTCGCCAATGGTGATGAGACCGAGGCGCTGGTGTTCAAGGCGGCTTCCGGTGGTTTCCTGCATAACTCCGTCATTACCGCTGCCGCCGGCTATGCGACCCTGGAAGACTGTGTGGACGTATCAAGAGCCACCGACAACGCCAACGCGCTGGTCTTCAACAACGTCATCGCCGACTGCGCCGATGAGGGCACCGGTAACTTCTACGTCGGCGGCACGGTCAAAGGCATGGAAACGAACATCTACGCCGTCGAAGCCGAACTGGACGACAACTACGCCTCCCAGGCGACCGCAGCCATGCTGGACGCGCCGATCGACTGGGCTGACTACAATGCCATGAACGCCGAGAGCACCGCAGACCCGGATTACCTGGACGCTACCGATTACCTGGGCGCAGTTGACCCGGACGGCAGCGACCTGTGGTATCAGGGTTGGACGATCGAAGGCTCGCTGTAATCAACAACCTGTAAACCACCCAACTCGCCCACGCGCGCGTAGGCAGCCAACCCGTCTATGCCGCGCTGGGCGATACGCTTTACCCGCACCGGCTTGCCGGTCGGCAGCTCTGCCAGCGGGTTGCTGCGCAGTTCAAGCACCCGTTCGTACAACGCCCGTGCCTGCTCGTAGCGGCCGGACTGCTGGCAGATATACGCCAGATTGAGCAGGGCATACGGGTCGTGAGGGTCCTGCGCAATCCTGGAGCGTAGCTTTCGCTCGGCTGCATTGAGGTGACCGTCCTGTATGGAGTTGGCTTGGTATGACTGCCTGCTGCCCTGAGTGTCCTCAACAAGAGTTTTGTACTCACCGGCCCAGGCGACGCTGGTCATGGCCAGCAACAGGCTTAGGACAGTAACTTTATTGACCATAACGCGTCTCCCGAAATCAGGGAAGCTCTGAACGGATCAGCGGTTCCCGAGGCTGGAAAAGTACGATATGTCATTTTTGTGACAAAGATGACATTATTATTACAATGTGACGATAGTATGACACACTTTCGTTCCAGTCAAGCCTTTTTGACGACTTAGCGGAGTGGCATGAGCGCACGGGGCTGGTTTGCTGAAGGCTACAGCTTCAGCTCCCCGAAGTACACTTCGATATTGTCCTGAACGAATACCAGACGTACCCGGGTGTTGGGCTGCTCCACGCGCTGCCCCTCCGCTACTTTGGGCCGGAAACGCCACTTGGGGGCGACCTCCAGGGTAACCTGGTCGAACAGCCGGCCCGGTTTTGATTCGACGATGGTGGGGTTGAGCGCCTTGCCGTCGGTAGTAACGGTAAATTCCACCAACGCCCAGCCCGTGGGCCTAACACCATCCTCGAACACCGGGTATCTGGGCTGCATTACGAACAACGGTACAGCCGGGCCGTCCTGGTCGGGCGTGTGGCGGATGACCTTGTCGGCATGCTCGGCGAATTTATCGTCGCGCAGCGCCACGTACAATTTTGCCAGACGGTTGTGGTTTGCCAGCACAATGGGGTCATCTGCAAGCAGGTTAGCCTGGTAGATGCGTAGCGCTTCGAGGTATTTCTGCTCTGCCTGCTGGTAGTCCCGGCGGGTCAGGTCAACATCGCCGAGCAGGGAGATAACATCAGCCGAGCGCACGTTGTCTTTGCCGAAATTCTCGTCGTAAATAGCCAGCGCCTCGCTATATGCTGCGGCGCCTGCATCGAGGTCTTCCTGGGCGATGTGTATCGCCGCCTGCTGCACCAGCACGTTAGCGATGCCCGTGGCGCGCGCGCCGGAGGCCTTGGTGATGATGTTGATAATCGTATCCAGCTCCGCGCGGGCCTGGTCCAATTCCTGTTTGGCTGCATGGATTTTGGCATGGTCTTCATGGATGGTAATCAGGTCCGGGCTGTCCGCGCCGAGTTGCTTGATCATGCGCGCCTTGGCTTCCAGCAGCATGGGCTCGGCCTGCTCTATGTCGCCGATGATGATGAGCACATGCGCCAGATTGATCTGCAACACGGGAATCTTTTCGTGTTTCTGCCCCAGTTCCGCCACGGCCAGATCCAGCGCCTTACGCGCCAGTTCCGCGGCGCGGGCATAGTTCCGCTGCGAATATGCGGCGTTATAGGCGCGGTAAGTCTTGGTGAATTCCTTCGATATCTGCGCCTCCTCCTGCGCCTCCTTCTGCGACCCCTCCTGTGACACGGAGAGTTGGGAGAAACACAACAGGAAACAACTGACTGCTACCAGGATAAAACGCATTTCGGGCACTTAATCAACCACTGACTGTTCAACATACCTGCCATTGTAACCGTATTCAGCCATTACTGAAACTGATAAAAAACCTGAATGTTACTCACCGCGCCGCATCATTTTGCACCCCCACACACCGGACAGCCAGGGTCTTTGGGCAGCACTGCGCTGTGCCATTCCATGGCCATGACGTCCAGCAGCAGCAGGCGTCCCTGCAAGGTGTTGCCCAGGCCCATGATCAGTTTCATGGCTTCCGTGGCCTGGATGCTGCCGGCGATGCCCAGCAGCGGGGCCAGCACGCCGTTGGCGGTGCAGGTTGCCTCGACTTCGGAGTCCTCCTGGTACAGACAGCGATAACAGGGCGAGGTTTCATCCTGCGGGTTGAACACGCTGAGCTGTGCCTCAAAACGGATGGCGGCGGCGGAGACCAGCGGGGTACGGGTGGCGACAGAAACCCGGTTCACGGCGAAGCGCGTGGTGAAATTGTCGCTGCCGTCGATAATGACGTCCGCCTGTTCGGAATACTTAGTCAACTCGTCTTCCGTGAGCGCCTGGGCGAGCAAGGTCAGTTTTACGTCCGGGTTGAGCGCGCGCAGGCGGGCAGCGGCGGCTTCTACCTTGGGGCGGCCGATATCGGCGGTGTCGTAGAGTATCTGGCGTTGCAGGTTGGACAGGTCAACATGGTCGAAGTCAGTGAGAATGAGGTGCCCGACCCCGCCTGCGGCCAGATAGATGGCGCAGGCCGAACCCAGCCCGCCCGCGCCGACCAGCAGCACTGTGGCCTGCGCCAGCCGCAGTTGTCCGGCGGCATCGATCTCCGGCAGCATGAGCTGCCGGCTGTAGCGTAACAGCTGCTCGTCGTTCATGGCCGTTCCGCGCCGGTGTAGCGTTCATGGCCGGCGTAATCCGCCCTGGTGTCGATGTTACGGTAACCGTTCAGCCGGAACTGCTCCCGCACGAACCCGCCCTGGTCATAACCGTGTTCCACCAGCATGAAACCACCCGGCTTGAGGTGGCGCCGCCCGCCCGTAATAACGAGGCGCAGGCAGGTTGTGCCATTATGACCGCCATCTAAGGCCAGCCGGGGTTCATGGCGCAGTTCCGCAGGTGGCAGCCGGGAGCGAGAATAATGCACGTAAGGGGGGTTGCATAAAATCGCATCGAAGCGGCTGTTGTGCAGGTTGCCGAACCAGTCTGAGCGCCGGAATGAGATGTTGGCAACACCATTTGCCGCGGCGTTTTCCCGCGCCACAGCCAGTGCCTCCAGGCTCAGGTCGGTAGCCGTCAGCGTGCAGTTTTGGCGCGCCGCGGCGAGTGCAATAGCAATCGCGCCGCTGCCGGTGCCCAGGTCCAGAATTGCGGCGCGGCTTGACGCGGGGATGCGTGCGAGCGCCGCTGCCACCAGCAGTTCCGTCTCCGGACGCGGCGTCAGGGTGTCGCGGCTGACCCGGAAGTTAAGAGAATGGAACTCCTTGCGGCCGGTCAGATAGGCGACGGGATAACCGGCGTGGCGAGCCTCGAGCAAGCGCAGGAAATCGCCGACCGGGCCCGGCGGCGGCGTCAGTTCCGGATGGGCATACAGGAAACTGCGCTCGGCGCCCAGCGCCGCGGCCAGTAATAGTTCAGCGTCGAGGCCCGGGCTGTCCGACCATGCCAGCTGCGTGCCGGCGCGGCGTAATAGTTCCCTGACAGTCTGCATCGGCTACTCTCCCAGGGCTGCCAGTTGGTCGGCCTGGTGCTCGCTGATGAGCGGGTCGATGACCATGTCCAGTTGTCCCTGCATGATCTCTTCGAGTCGGTACAGGGTCAGGTTGATGCGGTGGTCAGTGACCCGGCCCTGCGGGAAGTTATAGGTTCTGATGCGTTCGGAGCGGTCGCCGGAGCCGACCAGGTTACGCCGGGTTGCGGCGATTTCCGAGGCCTGTTTCGCTTGCTCGGCAGCCAGCAGCTTCGCGTGCAGCAAGGCCATGGCCCGGGCCCGGTTTTTATGCTGGGAACGCTCGTCCTGGCACTCCACGACGATGCCGCTGGGCAGGTGCGTGAGACGAATGGCGGAGTCGGTTTTGTTGACATGTTGCCCGCCGGCGCCGGAGGCGCGGAAGGTATCCGTTCTGATATCGCTGGGGTTGAGGTCAATAGCGCTGATCTCGTCCGCCTCGGGCAGCACTGCGACGGTGCAGGCCGAGGTGTGTATGCGGCCCTGGGATTCGGTTTCCGGCACCCGCTGCACCCGGTGTGCGCCGGATTCGAATTTTAGCCGTGAATAGGCCCCCTTGCCGATCACGCGCATGATAATCGCCTTGTAGCCGGCCAGGTCGCTTTCAGTGGTATTCAGCAGTTCCAGCTGCCAGTTGCATTGTTCCGCATAACGGGAATACATGCGCATCAGGTCTGCTGCGAACAGGGCCGCTTCTTCCCCGCCGGTGCCGGCGCGAATTTCCAGGAAGATGTTGCTGTTATCCGCCGGGTCTGTCGGCAGCAGCAGTTTTTGCAACTCCAGTTCCAGCGCGTCGAGCCGTTGCCGGGAAACCTCCGCTTCTTCTGCGGCCAGCTCACGGATGTCCTGGTCGCGGTCTTTCAGCATGGCCTGTGCATTGTCCAGGGCCAGCTGGTTGGAGCGGTAGTTGCTGAAGCAATCGACGATAGGGCTGATTTCTGCCGCTTCCTTGTTCAGGTCGCGAAAACGATTCTGGTCATTGATGACCTCAGGCAGGGCCAGCAGCGCGTAAATCTCCTGCTGGCGGGCGCCCAGCTTTTCCAGTTTGTCTTGCAGGCTTTGCTTCATACGACGCATCCGTACCGGAGCAATTACTCGCCATCCCCGGCTTGCAAATCTTCCGGCATCAGGTTGTACAAATCCTGCACGGCCCGCAACATAGCCTGTTTTTCGGCGTTATCGAGTCGGTTCAGCCGGGCGCTGGGAGGATGGATCAATTTATTGGTCAGGGTGCGCGTGATCTCGTGCAGCAGCTCTTCAGGTTTGGCGCCGAGGCGCAGTTTTTGCAGCGCCGCTTCCAGCACCTCCGCGCGCGCCTGCTGTGCCTGCTTGCGCAATGCCCGGATAGTGGCAACTGCGTCCTGCGAGTTGATCCAGTCCATGAAATGGGTCACCTCGGTGTCGATGATCTGTTCCGCCTGCCGCACCGCCTCGCGCCGGGTTTTGATGTTATCGTCGATAATGCCTTGCAGGTCGTCCACCGTGTACAGGTAAACGTCTTCCAGCTCGCCCACCGTGGCTTCCACATCGCGCGGCACTGCAATGTCGAGGATGAACACCGGCCTGTGTTTGCGTTTCAACAACGCCGTTGTCATCATCTCCCGTCGCAGCAACGGCGCCGGGCTGGCGGTGGATGAAATGATGATGTCGGCCTCGTCCAGGTGCTGCGGTAGTTTCTCCAGCGCCATGGTGTAAGCGGAATACTGTTGCGCCAGGTGTTGCGCCCGATCCAGGGTGCGGTTAGCGACGATCATCTTCCGCAGGCCGTTTTCATGCAGGTGTTTGGCAGCCAGCTCAATGGTTTCGCCGGCGCCGATGAGCAACACCGTTTGCCGGGACAGGTCGCCGAAGATCTGCCGCGCCAGACGCACCGCAGCATAAGCCACAGACACCGGGTGATTCCCGATCATGGTATTGCTGCGCACATCCTTGGCGACTTTGAATGAATGTTGAAACAACCGGTTCAGCAGTTTGCCGATGCTGCCCGCGGCAATGGCGGTCTGGTAGGCTTGTTTGAGTTGCCCCAGCACCTGGGGCTCTCCGAGCACCATCGAATCCAGCCCGCTGGCTACCCTCAAGACATGTTTGACGGCGCTGGCGCCAGGATGGGTATAGAGGTAGTTGCGCAGTTCGTTGTCCCGGCAACCGTGAAACCCGGAGAACCAGTCAATGGGTCGGGTCGGGTCAGCGGCGTTCAGGTTGCAGTAAATTTCGGTACGATTACAGGTAGAGAGAATGGCCGCTTCATCAATGGCGCTGTCTCCGGTTAACTCGGACAGCGCCGCGAACAGCGCGTCCTCACCGAAGGCCACCTTTTCGCGTACCTCCAGCGGCGCAGTCGTATGATTGAGACCAAAAGCCAAAAGTGCCATGTCCCCATTCTATCACGTTGCCCTGCCTGGATTTCAGGATATAATCGCGGGGAAATACAGTGAACCGGATATGAAAATAACTCATCACCTTGCAAGAATCGCCCTGTCGAGCGTTAGCACGCTCATGGTGGCGTCTTGTGCGCCGACCAACCTGAGTTCGGTGACGCCAGTCGAGCCTGAAGCCACAAGCATAGACACAACGCCACCAGCCCGTATCACCCGGGTTGAGCCGGTACGCCCGCAGATTGAACTGACCGAAGACCTGCTCTATAAACTGTTGCTCGCCGAAATTGCCGGGCACCGGGGCTTGCTTGATGTTTCCGTCGAGAATTACCTGAGCCTGGCCCGTTCCACCAGGGACCACCGGCTGGTTGAGCGTGCCGCGCGCATTGCAGTATATGCCCGCGACGATGTCGCAGCGCTGGCCGCAGCCCGCATCTGGGTGGAACTGGACCCGCGCAACCCCGACCCGCACCAGGTGCTGGCCATCATGAAACTGCGTTCCGGCGACCTGGACCAGGCGGTTACCCACCTGCAGGATATTTTCGCTTATTCCGAGGGCGCCTCCGACGAGAAGCTATGGATGATCGCCAACCTGCTCGGTAGTGAAAAAGACAAGGGCGCGGTGCTGGAGGTCATGGACAAGCTGGTAGCCTCGCAGGACAATTCTGTGGGCGCCTTGTATGCCTTCGCCCATGTTGCCGCCCGGCTGGACGACCCGGAACGGGCGCGGGAATTACTTGAAGACACCCTGGAGCTGGCGCCGGATAATGACAATGCGGCGCTCAGCTATATCTCCATTCTGCAACGGCTGGACCGCCAGCAGGAAGCCTTGTCATGGTTGGAACAGGAACTGGCAAGGCGCGGGGAGAATGACTTTAACCTGCGCATGGCATACGCGCGGCTGTTGATGGAAGTCAGGCAGTATGACAAGGCGTTGTCCCAGTTTGAGTTGCTCAGCGCCCGGGAACCCGAAAACACAGACATATCCTACGCTTTGGGATTGTTATACCTGCAGAGCAATCGTCTTGAGGAGTCCGAGACCCTGTTCAGAAAGCTGTCCAGGCAGGACCATCTGACGGACTCCGCCAATTATTACCTCGGGCGCATTGCGGAAGAAAAGCGCAACTATAACGAAGCCGGCGCCTGGTATCAGGGTGTGCATCAAGGTGAGCACTATTTTGACGCGCAGGTGCGGCTCGCTATGCTATTGGCGCGCGCTGGACAGGTAGACGCGGCGCGCAAGCACCTCCGTTCCATCCAGCCGCAAAGCGCGCAACAGGCGCTGATCCTGATCCAGGCAGAGGGTGATATGCTCATCGCCGCGGAACAGTACGAAGCGGCGGTTGCAGTTTACACCAGGGCGTTGGGAGACCGCTATGATGCCGACCTGTTGTATGCCCGGGCCATGGCCGCGGAAAAACTCGGGCGGCTGGATATACTGGAGGCGGACCTCAGGACCATACTCGAACGCGAACCGGAGCACGCCCAGGCTCTGAACGCACTGGGCTACACCCTGGCGGATGCCACCGACCGCTATGACGAGGCCTACGACCTGATCAAAAAGGCGCTGGCGTTAAGGCCCAATGACTTTTATATCCTGGACAGCATGGGCTGGGTGCTGTACCGGCTGGGGCGGCTGGATGAGGCGATTGAATACCTGAGCAAAGCTCTCAGTATCCGCCAGGACCCGGAAATTGCCGCACACCTGGGCGAGGTGCTGTGGGTCAGGGGAAAACGGGAACAGGCCAAACAGGTCTGGGAGGCGGCTCTGCAACAAACCCCTGAGGACAGCCGCCTGCTGGACGTGATTGAACGGTTCAATCCGTAATCCGTCCGCGTCATCGTTCCCGTGCGTATCATCCCCGCGCTGTTGCTGGCAATCTTCCTGGCCGCCTGCGCGCAGGCGCCGGTGCAACGTGCCATGGCGCCCGTCTGGGAGGTGCGCAAGGATACTCTGATGCGGCTGCAAGCCTGGGACCTGCAAGGCAGGATAGCGGTGCGCACGCCCGCCGACTCCGGCTCGGGCTCCTTGTACTGGACGCAGCAAGACGATGCCTACGCGCTGCGGGTGGTCGCCCCGTTCTCCGGCGGCATGTATGAACTCACCGGCGCCGCCGGCGCAGTGTCATTACTCACACCGGATAAAACCCTGTTGCAGGCCACGGACGCAGAGACGTTGCTGCAGCAAGCTGCGGGCTGGCATTTCCCGGTGTCCGAACTGGTGTACTGGATACGGGGTGTGCCGGCGCCATCGCTGGCGGTGGAGCAACTGCTGCTGGATGCAGAAAACCGCATAACTGCCCTGGCCCAGGGTGGCTGGTCAATACGTTATAAAAGCTACACCGGCGTTAGCGGCGTCAGCCTGCCGGCGCGGCTGGACCTGGAAAACGAACAGCTGCGGGTACGCCTGTCCGTCCGGGAATGGAAGCTGCCATGAGTCAGGTACGGGGCGCGCCGGAACCCTGGCCGGCGCCGGCAAAGATCAATCATTTCCTGCACGTTACCGGGCGCCGGGATGACGGCTACCACCTGTTACAGACGGTGTTCCAGTTCCTGCAGCTGGCCGATGAATTGCAGTTCGACATCACTGACGACGGCCGCATTACGCGTGCTGGCAATTACGGGCAGGTGCAAGAGCAGGACGACCTGGTGGTGCGGGCCGCGCAACGATTGCAGGCGCTCACCGGCAGCGCTAAGGGCGCGGCAATCCGCGTCGATAAGAAGATCCCCATCGGCGGTGGCTTAGGCGGCGGCAGCTCCGATGCGGCCACCACCTTGGTGGCCCTGAACTGCCTGTGGGACACCGGTTTAACCACAGACCAACTCGCCGAGGCGGGGCTTGCTCTAGGGGCAGATGTCCCGGTATTCGTGCGCGGGTTCGCCGCCTGGGGAGAAGGGGTGGGAGAGCAACTGCAACCCGTGGCGCTGCCGGAGCACTGGAATTTGTTGATTTACCCCAATGCCCCCGTCGCCACCGCGCAGGTATTCAACGCGCCGGCGCTTGAACGTGCAACGCCCAGGGTCACGCCGGACGACTTCCGGCAGGGAAAATGCCACAACGACTGCGAGCCGGTAGTGCGACAGCTCTATCCTGAAGTGGCGGCGACGCTGGACTGGCTCAACGCCCGGGCCAAGGCCCGCTTGTCCGGCACCGGCGCAACCGTGTTCGCAACGTTTGCGCAACGGCGCCAGGCTGTGAGGCTCCTGCAGGAACTGCCGGCCAAGTGGCAAGGCTTTGTGACCAGAGGATGCAACCGGTCGCCGCTTGGGGACAGACTGGCCCGGGAATAACGGGCCGCCAGGCGCGAAAATGCCTGCCGGCCTGAAACGATCCGGCGTCAGTATGGAAGAGTTTTATGCGTGGAAGCTGAAAATGGAGTTGCCCCTGATATCGGTCAGGCTATGACATCTGCGGCAAAACGGTACTCAAAGCCGCGTTAAAGCGGCACTCAAAGCTGTGGTAAAACGGCACTCAAAGCTGTGGTAAAACGGCACTCAAAGCCGCGTAGAAACGGCACTCAAGTCTGCGGGAAAAAGGTACTCAAGGTAAAGATAGGTGGTATCATGCCGGTATTATGAGCACCTACAGACCCCGCTTGATAGAGCCGCTGCTGGCGGAACTGCTGTCCGAATTACCTGCTCTGCTGGTCGTGGGGCCTAGGGCCACGGGCAAAACCACTATGGCGGCCCAACACGCAGCCAGGGTCGTGCGGCTTGATCGCGCCGACGAGGCCGCAGCATTTCGCGCCAACCCCGACGCCGCATTGCGGGACTTGCCGGAACCGGTATTGCTCGACGAGTGGCAGGCTGTGCCAGAGGTGCTGGGCGCCGTTAAACGCGCGGTGGACTCCGACAGCCGCCCCGGTCGTTACCTGCTTACCGGCTCCGTGCGCGCCGATATTGATGCGGACACCTGGCCGGGAACGGGAAGGGTGGTGCGACTGGCTATGTACCCGTTGACCGTCGCCGAACAGACAGGCAGCGCTGCGCAACCTCTGGTGGACCGCCTGATTGCCGGTGAGGAACTGGCGCCTGCCGCCGCTACGCCTGATTTGCGCGGTTATATTGATCTGGCGTTACAAGGAGGCTTCCCCGAAGCGGCATTGACATTATCCGCGCAGGCACGCGAGCGCTGGCTGGAAAGTTACGTTGAACAACTACTGACCCGCGACGCGCTGACGCTCAACGGCAGCCGCGACCCGGCCCGTCTCGGGCGCTACTTTGAAGCGTATGCGCTCAACTCCGCTGGCCTTGCCGAACATAAGACCCTCTACGATGCCGCCGGCATCAACCGCAGGACGGCGCTAGCCTACGAATCCTTGCTCAGGAACCTGATGGTGGTTGATGAACTGCCGGCCTGGACCTCGAACCGTCTCAAGCGCTTGGTGCTCTCACCAAAACGCTATTTGGTCGATTCTGCATTACTGGGCGGGGTGCTTGGCGTTGATGCCGCAACGGTAATGCGTGACGGCAAGCTGATGGGACGCCTGCTGGAAACTTTTGTGACTGCTCAACTGCGGGCCGAAGCGACCGTGGCTACCGCCCGGCCCAAACTGTACCACCTGCGCTCGGAGCAGGGGCGTGTTGAGATAGACATCGTCGCCGAGCTACGCGGGCAACGCATCATCGGCATAGAAATCAAAGCAAGCAGCGCTCCTTCCGCCCAGGATGCCCGTCACCTGGCGTGGTTGAGAGACCATCTCGCCGACCGCTTCATCGCCGGCGTCGTGCTCCATACCGGCCCCGCTACCTACCCCCTGGGAAGTCGTATCGTCGCCGCGCCCATATCGACATTATGGGCACGTTGTCATACCACGTGACGCATATTGCAGTATGAACCGGCGTAAATTTATACGCTGGCTTGAAACCCATGGTTGCCAACTAAAGGGTCCCTTCGGGACGTTTATGCCACTGGATTCCTGCATTCGCAGGAATGACGGTAAGGGGGTTACGAACAAGGGGCGAGCAGTTACGTCTTTGCTGTGTAAATTTATTTTCAAAATTTACACACAGTCGAGGTGTTGCGGCCCCCTGATCATGAGGGTTCAGGCGCCTTTAATTGACCGGTTTCAACTTGCCGATAACGAATTTGTGAAGTGTGCTTGATATAAGTGTCTGATAAGGCATGCCTTCCGCTGCTGCTTTCTTTTGCAGGTTTTCCAGATCACGGGAAGAAATTCTGATATTGATGCGCTGGTCCTTCTTGAAAAACTCGCGAGCGGCCGCTTCCATACGGCGTTTCTCTTGCTCGAAATTCCTGATGCTTGACAGCTCCCCACGCTCAAAACTGCGGAGAACCTCTACTTCATACCGGTCGAGATCAAGGCGGTTGGTCATGTGAGATACTCTTTAGTTGCCTTTCTGCTTGGGATAATCGTCTTCAGAAACCACTTTTCTTCTCGTTCCACAAACGGAACCAAGTATGCATAACCTTCTACATTGAGAACGATGACCCGTTGCTGCGGATAACGTGACGGATTGGGGTGTGGCACGATGTCAAGGATATCGCCATTCTGTATATGGAAGACAACCTCTTCGAAATTCACACCACGGGTCTTTTCAAGCAGTCTGTTTTTCTCATCGTCCCAGTCAAAATTGTCCATGGCGCTGACTATCGCATACTGTGTGCCTTTTGTCAACTTTCTATCCGCCCTTCAAGCTCATTTCATATTGGAAAACTCCCCGACTTGAACCGCATTTTACAAAATCCTATACTTTCAATGACCACCTGGGCCGGTTCAGGGATTAAGGGTAAACGGCCATGAAAAGTGATATTAGTGATGTGATTAGCAGCAACCCAAAAATCATGGGCGGCACTACAGTATTCAAAGGAACACGAGTTCCGGTTACTCACCTGATAGAGTATCTTCAAAAAGGCCACGACCTTGATTACTTCCTCGACGGATTCCCCACCGTATCGCGAAGTCAGGCCGTCCGATACATTCGGGCACTGGCTGACAAGATACAGAAAACGCAAGAACATGCAGTTACTACGAGCAGCAGGGCAAGTGCCGGATAGGTTGGAGTGAAGTCGTGGATCCCCCGTTAAAGAGTTTCAGTCTGAACAGCAAGCGTATTGGTTGGCTTTGACCCCGTACTCGACAATCAGTTTTGCGAGCAGTTCCCCGTCTACCATTTCTATCTTGATTCCTTCGTCCTGGAAAGATTTCTCTGCATAGGCTCGTGCCTTATCAGAAACTGTGCCTGCTGTAACAATCATTCCTAGGGAGGCTGACTCACTTTTCATGCCATTAATGAGCTGCCGCACAACGTCCTCTCCGGCAGGAGGTTCAGGATGTCGGTGGTATTTGACTTGGACCGCCACAGTTTGGTTGATTACCCTCGCCATGTTGAAAGCCATGACTATATCTGCTCCCTGGTCCTGATTTCTAGCAACTACTCGAGCGTCTTTTGCGCCTAGATTTGTTAAGACAGCTTGAACAAGCCTCTCGAATTTGTGGTTGTCCATTCGACCATCCCTTATCTCCTTAAGAGTTTCTTCAGTTAATCTCTGTCGCAAATCATGCCAGAAAGTTGGTTCTGTTCCTTCTTGTGCAATGTCGAGAGCGAGAGTCTCTTTAATTTCTGGCAACAATTCCGTGGCATAAGCACTTGTACTGTATGTGTTCATTTTTGCGACAAGCGCTGCCTTCGCTAGACGACGGGGGATAGGATTTCCATCGTTGAGCCATTTAACGGGACGTCTATACGCAGCGTCAACTTCGATATTGTTTTTATCGTAAGTTGCCGAGCCGCTCACTTCGGCGACATAAAAATCTGGAGAGTCAGGAACAACCACAAGATCCCCCTTGTTCATATCCCTTATAAATCTCCACATATGTCCCGCGGCCTGACCAGCCTTTCTCATATCCCTCTCTGTGGGGTAATATTTGTCACTGATAATTTGACGAAACTTGTCCCAGGATAGTTCCAGATCAAGCAATCCGTACGCTTTCGACCATCCTATAGCAATCTGATTACACTCTAGTGCCTGTTTAACGCCGAACTCACTTAGCGAAACCCTAAGCACAAAAGCTTGTTGCTCGTTGTTGCCACTTAACTCATTCATATTTTTCTCCTGAGGTTTATCATTACACCTCGGTTGGCTGTAATCATACTTCTCACTTCACTCTGTCTTAGAGTTATGCTCATTTCTGGTGTATGAGCTGAGTTAGTGAGGTGGCGCACCCGATGTTGTAAAATGGTGTTTTTTTGAAGAGCAACCTACAACATAAGAGAGGTACACC
>JAPORZ010000234.1 GCA_026709915.1 Gammaproteobacteria bacterium | reverse complement strand
CAGGGCGATGAACCCGCCCCCACCCCGGCATTGTCGGTCTCGGATGCGAGCGGCGCAGAAGGTTCGACCATAAAGTTCACCATCACGCTTGCCCCGGCCGCAACAGACACCGTGAGCGTGTGGGTGTCCACCAGAGAGTCGCAGCCGGTGTCCGCGCATAAGAACAGGGACTACCAGCACAACGGCGAGTGGCTGACGTTCAAGCCCGGCGAGACCCGGCAGCACCACCGGGTTTACACCCTTGACGATGCGCACGACGACTCGGGAGAAACTTTCGAGCTGGTACTGTCACAGGCGCGTGGCGCGGTGATCGCCGATGCAGTAGGTGTGGGCACGATCATGAACGACGACCCACTGCCGGCGGCCCACCTCGCACGGTTCGGACGCACCGTGGCCGAGCACGCGCTCGGCGGCATCGCCGGGCGCTTGGAGGCACCGCGCGCGCCGGGGCTGCGCGGTGTGTTTGCCGGCCGGGCATTCAGCGCGGCGCCGGGGAGTAAGACCGGCCACCGGCGGCGTAGCGGGGGGGGTACCGGCGCGCCGAACGGGCTCGATGGCTTCCATACCCCCGGCGGGGGCGTCGGCGTGAACCCATCGTCGAGACGATCAGCCTTGGCGGGCGACCTCCATTCAGCCGTTGCTCAGTCACTCGATGCCCAATCATTTGATACCCAGTCACCCGACGCTGGCGCCTCCATGACCGCGCGTGCAGTACTGTTAGGGTCGAGCTTCACGCTGACCCGGGCCGCCGACGGCGCCGGCGGCAGTCTGGCTTTCTGGGGCCGCGCCGCGCAAAGTCACTTTGACGGCGTTGACCGCGGCCACGGTACCGATGTGACTCTCAACGGTAAGGTTACCACCGCCATGCTGGGCGCCGACTACGCCCGGGGCGACTGGCTCGTCGGCCTGGCGCTGACCGAGACCGCGTCCACAGGCGGCTATAGCGCCGCCGCCGGTAATCCCTGTATGGGTGAGATCGGAGCCGGGGCTATGGCCGATACTATGGACAGCCCCCCGGAATTGTGCGCTACGGACGGCCCTGGCGCTGCGGCTGGTCTCGGTGCTACGGCAGGCCTGGGCGCCGGTGAGGTAGAGTCTTCCCTGACGGCCGTCATTCCCTACGCCACGCGCCGGGTCGCCGAGCGGCTGACATTGTGGGGCGCCACCGGCTATGGCCGAGGCGCAGTGACACTGACGCCGGGCGCCGGTGAAACCCTCACCGGCGACGCCCCCCTCAGTGCTGACACCGACTTTACCCTGGCCGCGGTAGGCCTGCGCGGTGACCTGCTCGCTCCCGTCGGATTCGGGCCGGCGCTGGCGCTCACCTCCGATGCCCTGTGGACGCGTACGACCTCAGCGGGGACGCACGGCCTCCTGGCCTCAGCATCCGCCGTGACCCGGCTGCGGCTGGGTCTGGAGGGCAGCTGGGCGCTGGACTTTGCCGGCGCCCGGCGTGTTACGCCGACGCTGGCCGTCGGCGCCCGCCACGACGGTGGCGACGCCGAGACCGGCTTTGGTATTGAGCTTGGCGGTGGCGTGCAGTGGATCGAGCCGCGCCTCGGCCTGACGCTCGACATCTCGGCCCGCACGCTGCTGGCGCATGGAGATGACGACATCAAAGACCGGGGCGTCTCCGCGGCGCTGACCTTCGACCCGGCGCCGGGGACGCCCTTCGGCCCCCGGCTCAGCCTGCGCCAGGACTTCGGTGGGCCGGCTCAGGGCGGCCTTGATGCACTGTTCCGACCGGAGACGCCGCAGCCGCGGCACGGCGCTCAGGACGCCGCCCGTTGGACGCTGGAGGCGGACTACGGCCTGCCCGCCTTGCAGGGGCGCTTCAGCGCCCGCCCGCTGGCCGGTATCGGACGCGCCGGCGGGGTGCAGGACTACCACCTCGGCTGGCAGTTGACGCCGGCGGCGGCGCACGCCCCCGACATCTCTTTCAGTGCACGCGCAGTGCGGCGTGTACCGGCGCGGGCCGCGGCTGAACATGGGATTGAACTCAGGCTCAACTGGCAGTGGTAGGCGCGGCCGGGGGCGGTTCCGGCATTTGGCGGGAATGGCTGAGTGTGATAAATGAGTGTTGATTTTTTAGTCGTAGTGTTTCAGTATAAGCCGCTATGTTAGTAGAAAGATTGAAAGCCTGCCTGATTTTGGCGGCGTTGTTTTTGCCTTGCGTGTCCGGCGGGCTTGTGGCGCAGGAATTTGTCATCGAGGATATCCGGGTCGAGGGCTTGCAGCGCCTGACTCCGGGCACCGTATTTAACTACCTGCCGCTGGAAGTGGGCGATAAATTTAATCCGGAAGTGTCGTCCGAGGCGGTCAGCGCCTTGTTCAAAACCGGTTTTTTCGATGACGTGCAACTGCAACGGGACGGCAATGTGCTGGTGCTGGTGCTCAGGGAGCGGGCGGCCATCGGCAGTATCGAGATCAGCGGCAACAAGGACATCAAGACCGAAGACCTGCTGGACGGGCTGAACCAGATCGGCTTTGCCGAAGGGCGAGTGTTTGACCAGTCGCAACTCGATGGCCTGGAACGGGAGTTGCGCCGCCAGTATTTTTCCGCCGGTAAATACGCGGTAAACATCAATTCTGAGGTAACGCCGCTATCCAATAATCGGGTGGCGGTCGCCATCGACATTTCGGAAGGCAAGGCCGCGCGTATCAAGCAAATCAATATCGTTGGTAACCAGTCGTTTCGGGAAGGTGATTTGCTGGACCAGTTTGAGTTGTCCAAACCCACCCTGTTTTCGTTTTTTACCAAGGACGACCAGTATTCACGACAGAAGCTGTCCGGCGACCTGGAAACCCTGCGCTCGTTTTACCTGGACCGGGGTTACGTCAATTTCAGCATCGATTCCACCCAGGTATCCATCACCCCCGACAAGAAAGATATTTACATCACCATCAATATCACCGAAGGCGGGCAATATACCATCTCCGGGGTGAAACTGGCGGGCGAGTTCATCCTGCCGGAAGCAAGCCTGTATAACCTCATCAGCGTCACCCGGGGCAGCCTGTTCTCGCGCAAGCAGGTGACCGATAGCAGCGAGCGTATGACCGAGCGCTTAGGCGGTTCCGGTTACGCGTTTGCCAACGTCAATTCCATCCCCGACATCAATGAGGACGAGAACACGGTAGAGGTCACGTTTTTTGTGGACCCGGGCAAGCGGGTGTATGTGAGGCGCATCAATTTTTCCGGCAACACCCGCACCCGGGACGAGGTGCTGCGTCGGGAAATGCGTCAGCATGAGGCCGGCTGGATTTCCACCCCCAAGGTGGAGCGCGGCAAGATCCGCTTGCAGCGGCTGGGCTTTTTCGAGGAAGTGAACGTGGAAACACCGGCCATCGCCGGTTCCGCCGACCAGGTTGACGTCGATTATACCGTTACCGAGAAGCCGTTCGGCAACTTTCTGGCGGGCCTGGGGTTTTCCCAGAACCAGGGGTTGATCTTCCAGACCAGCATCACTCAGGATAATTTTCTGGGTTCCGGCAAGCGCATACAGTTTGCCTTTAACAACAGCGACATCAATCGCCGCTTTGCCTTGGGCTACGTCAACCCCTACTACACCGTGGACGGGATCAGCCGCGGGTTTAACCTGAATTACCAGGAAACGGAGGCCTATGACGCCAACATCACCGCGTTCGATAGCCGGGTGATAGGGGCTGGTGTGAGTTTTGGCCTACCGGTGACGGAGTATAATTTCGTCAGCACCGCCTTCGGCTATGAAAATACGCGCCTGTCCGAAGATCGTTTCTTCGCCCAACAGGTGGTGGATTTTATTGAACGGGAAGGCAGCAAGTTCGATATTCTGCGTCTGTCTGCGGCGTTTTCCTACGACACGCGCAACCGGGCGATATTGCCCACCCGCGGCGTGCAGCACCGCTTCAGTTCGGAGATATCCATACCGTCATTCGGTAATTCCCTGGAATTTTTCAAGGTAGGCTACCGCACTCAGTGGTATTATCCGGTATTGCGTGAATTCATTTTTACCGTAAAGGGAGATTTCGGCTATGGTGACGGTCTGTTCGGCACCGATGAACTGCCGTTCTTTGAGAACTTCTATGCTGGCGGCCCGCGTTCGGTGCGCGGCTACGAGGAAAATACTTTGGGTCCCAAGGATACGCCGGTGCGGGGCGGCACCCGGCGGCGGCCGCTGGGCGGCAATATCAAGGTGGTCGGCGGCGCCGAGATGATCTTTCCGCTGCCGTTTCTCAAGGACTTCAAGCAGGTCCGGTTTGCCGCATTTTTTGACGGCGGCAACGTGTATTCCAGCGATGAGTCGTTTGAATTCAGTGAGCTCAGGTACTCCACCGGCCTGAGCGGCATCTGGATCTCACCTTTTGGCCTGGTAAGTGTTAGTATAGCCAGACCCATTGGTGACAAGGCAGGTGATGAGACGCAACCGTTCCAGTTTACTTTTGGTTCAACTTTTTAGATAATGGTGGTTCTATTTATTCCGGGGTTTGTGAGCGCTATGAGGCTGAGCCGTTTTTTGATATGTTTTTGTCTGGCCTGTTTTATCTCCGCGGCGAGTGCGGAGGACTACAAGATAGGCGCTGTTAACGCGATACGCATCCTGGAGCAGTCGCCCCAGGCCGAGAGAATGCGCAACCTGCTGGAAAAGGAATTTGCCCCGCGCGACCGGGAACTGGTCGAGGCGCAGAAGTCCTTAAAGGAAATGGAAGACCGATTGACCAAGGATGCGCCTATTATGAGTGAGGCGGAACGCAGCAAGCTCGAGCGCGATATCGTGAATGCGCGCCGCGACTTAAAGCGCAATCAGGACGAGTTTCGCGAAGACCTGACCTTTCGTCGGAACGAGGAAATCGCAAAGATTCAAAAAGACATTGTCGATGCCATTAACACCGTCGCCCGCACCAACAACTTCGACATGATTTTGAACGAAGGCGTGATTTACGCCAGCCCCAAGGTGGATGTCTCGCAGCTGGTCATTGACCAGTTGAAACAGGAAAATGACTCGGGGAAGAATATTGAGGGCGCCCAGGAGTAACAGCCCCGGCGGATGACGGCCAGCAGATGACGGCCACCCTGGGTGATATTGCCGAGCATGTCGATGCGCAACTGCAAGGCGACCCTGCCGTTGAGATAAGCGGTGTTGCCAGCCTGCGCCGGGCGGCGCCGGGCCAACTCAGCTTCTATACCCACAAACGTTATGCCGCCGATCTGGCTGCGACGCGCGCCGCGGCGGTGGTGCTCAATGCCGCCGCGGCGCCGGCTAGCCCGGTGGCGAGCTTAATCGTCGCAGACCCTTATCTGGCTTATACCAGGGCGGCCGCGTTGCTGCACCCGCCGCCGCCATTCTCCCCCGGCATTCACCCGAGTGCGGCGCTTGACGCCGGTGCACAGGTCGCCGCCGACTGTTTTGTCGGCGCCAACACTGTCATCGGCAACAATGTCAGCATCGGCGCCGGGACTTATATCGGCCCCGGCTGTGTGATCGATGCCGACGTGAGTATCGATACGCATTGCCGCCTGCACCCGGGGGTTACCGTAATGGCTGGCGCCAAACTCGGCAAGCGGGTATTGCTGCACCCCGGTGTGGTTATCGGGGCGGATGGCTTCGGCCTCGCTAACGATGCCGGACGCTGGCTGAAAATCCCGCAACTCGGCAGCGTTGTCATCGGCGCTGACGTTGAGATCGGCGCCAATACGACCATCGACCGCGGCGCGCTTGAGGATACTGTGATAGGCGCCGGCGTGAAAATCGATAACCAGGTGCAGATAGGGCATAATGTGCGCATTGGCGAGCATACCGCCATCGCCGGCGGCGTCGTGATTGCTGGCAGCGCCAGACTCGGGCGCAGGTGCATGATCGGCGGCGGCGGCGCCATTGCCGGTCATATCGATATCGCCGATGACGTGATCATCGCCGGCATGTCGGGCGTGCCCAACAGTATCCGACAACCCGGCGCCTATGCCTCTGGCGTGCCGATCACAGAGCAGCAGACCTGGCGTAAAAACATGGCGCGATTCAGAAAACTCGATGCGCTGGCAAGGAGAGTTTTTCGGCTGGAAAAGCTGGTAGAATAAGGAGAGCCGCTGATTTTCAGGGGCGCCTTAAAAGCAATTTCGAGCCACACAACGAAGGTTACGCTGCTATGCCGGAACTGGATATTGAACAGATAAAACAGGCATTGCCGCATCGTTATCCGATGCTGCTGCTGGATAAGGTAACGGATTATGAGCCGGGCGTGTCCTTAACTGCGATCAAAAACGTGACTGTAAACGAGCCTTTCTTCCAGGGACATTTCCCGCAGCAGCCAATCATGCCGGGGGTGTTCGTGGTGGAGGCCATGGCCCAGGCGTCCGCAGTGCTGGGGCTGTTGTCAGCACAAGGCGACGAGCACTGGAATAAGCTGTATTACCTGGTGGGCATTGACAAGGCCCGGTTCAGAAAGACCGTGGGACCGGGCGATCAACTGGTGATTGAGGCCAGGTTTGTGGCCTTGCGCAGAAATATCTGGCGTTTCTCCTGCGTGGCAAAAGTTGATGATGTTGTCGTCGCCGACACGGAATTGTTGACAACCATAGCGGATCGGGAGACTTGATCGAAGCCACTGCCAAAGTGCACGCCGGCGCCGAGCTTGGAGCCGGGGTCAGCATTGGCGCTTATGCTGTGATTGGCGATCAGGTCCGCATTGATGATGACTGTGTCATCGGTTCCCATGCAGTAGTCACCGGCCCCACCCGGATTGGCGCTGCCAGCAGCATCTCTCCGTTCTGCTCAATCGGGTCTAATCCGCAGGACAAGAAATACCGGGGCGAGGCTGAGTCATTTCTGGAGATAGGTTGCAACAACGTTATCCGCGAGTTCTGCAGCATTAACCGCGGCACTGTGCAGGGTGGCGGCGTCACGCGCATAGGCAACGACAACTGGATCATGGCTTACGTGCACATCGCCCATGACTGCCGGGTGGGCAACCACACCATCTTCGCCAACAACGCCACCCTGGCCGGCCATGTGCACATCGACGATTATGCCATCTTAGGGGGGTTTACCGGCGTGCACCAGTTTTGCCGTGTCGGCGCCCACAGTATTTCTGCCATTGCTTCTATTATCCTCAAGGATGTGCCACCGTACCTGATGGTGTCCGGCAACAGCGCCAGACCGAATGGCCTGAACCGGGTGGGTCTCAGGCGCAACGGATTTTCAGAGCAGGCGCTACAAGCGCTCAGGAAAGCTTATCGACTTGTTTATCGTGAAGGGCTGTTACTGAAAGATGCGCTGAGGGCACTGCGCGCGCTGGCCGCCGAGAGTGAGGAAGTCGCCCGCTTTGCGCGCTTCATAGCAGAGTCCGAGCGCGGGATTGTCAGGTGAAAGTCGGCATTGTAGCAGGGGAGCCGTCGGGGGACTTTCTGGGCGCGCAGCTGATTGCAGACCTCAGGGCACAACGGCCCGGCCTCAAGGTGGCCGGCATAGGCGGCCCGGCGTTGCGCGCGGCAGGTTGTGAAGTCCTGTACCCGATGGAAAAACTGGCGGTGATGGGCCTGGTGGAAGTGCTGGGGAAGTTATGGGCGCTGAGCCGGTTGCGCGCGCGTCTGGCAGACTACTTCAGCAATGACCCGCCGGATGTGTTCATCGGCGTGGACGCGCCTGATTTCAACCTTGGTCTGGAACGGAAGCTGCGTGAAAAAGGCGTTAAGACAGTGCATTACGTCTGTCCCACAGCCTGGGCCTGGCGTCCCTGGCGGACCTATGGCATCAAGCGCGCGGCGCAGCGCTTGCTGTCCTTATTTCCCTTCGAGGAAGCATTTTTCCGCAGCCGTGGGGTTAACGTCCATTATGTCGGGCATCCGCTGGCGCGCCAGGTGGCGTTGGCAGCGGACGCGGCCGGCGCGCGTCAACGTCTGGGGCTGGCGGCTGACGTGCTTACGGTAGCCTTGTTGCCGGGCAGCCGCGCGGCGGAATTAAACAGGCTGGTGCGTCCGTTTATCGACGCTGCGGCCTGGCTGGCTGCGCGCCATGAGCAGATCTGTTTCATCAGCAATGCCGTCAATGCCGAGGCGGCACAACAGCTGCGCGCGGCGGCCGCGCGCCGGGGCATACAGTTGCTGGTGGTGCGCGACCGTAGCGCCGATACCCTGGCCGCGGCGGATGTCGCCCTGGTTGCTTCGGGTACGGTCACCCTGGAGGCCATGCTGCACAAGACGCCGCTGGTCGTGGCTTACCGCATGCACAGCCTGTCTTACTGGCTGCTGCGAGCCATGATCAGGGTAAAATTTGTTGCCCTGCCCAACCTGCTGGCGCAGACGCGGCTGGCGCCCGAATATTTCCAGGCGGATTGTCGGGCGGAGGTGCTGGGCCCGGCCCTGCAATACTGGCTGGAGCATCCGCAGCAGACGCAAGCCTTAATGCGCCGTTTCACCGAATTGCACTATGCGCTGCGCAATGCCGATGCCAGCGCCGCACAAGTAGTGCTGGATTTGATTGATGGGAACCTCTAATTTTAGAGGTGGCCTGATGATGTTGATAGCCGGCGTTGACGAGGCGGGCAGGGGGCCGCTGGCGGGGCCCGTTATTGCCGCGGCGGTGATACTCGATGCGCGCCGCAGCATTGCCGGGCTGGCCGATTCCAAGCTGTTGTCGGCCGCGCGCCGGGAGCGGCTGGCCGCGCACATTCAGGCGCAGGCGCGGGCCTGGTCCATCGGTCGCGCCGAGCCGGAGGAGATCGACCGCTTGAATATACTGAATGCCAGCCTGCTGGCCATGCAACGGGCAATCGCCGGCTTGACCGTAGCGCCGGCGCAGGTGCTGGTGGACGGCAATCGGTGTCCCGTTACCCGCTATCCGGTGCGCGCCATTGTGCAGGGCGATAAGACCGAACCCTGCATCAGCGCGGCGTCAATTCTGGCAAAGGTCTGCCGCGACCGGGAGCTGCTGGCCCTGGAGCAACGCTACCCGGGCTACGGCTTTGCCCGGCACAAGGGCTATCCGACCCGGCAACACCTACAGGCCCTGGCCGAACTCGGCCCTTGCCCAAGCCATCGCCGCAGCTTCGCGCCGGTGCGGAAGTTGCTGTCAGTCGCCGCAGGGGCACAGGGTGAGGGTAATGACGCACAGGTGGCCGTCCGCGCGGGGTCTTCTGCGGCTGTTGCTTGCAAGCCATGGACTTGACAGAAAACGGCTTTGTGCACCTGCATGTGCACACCGAACATTCCCTGGTGGACGGTTTGTTGCGGGTGGACGATTACGTTGAGGCGCTGGTGGCAGGCGGCATGTGGAGCGGGGCGGTCACGGAATTGTACAACGTTTTCTCCATGGTCAAGTTTTACCGCAAATGCTTAGCGCGCGGCATCAAACCCGTTATCGGCGCGGAAATCAACCTGACAGATGACAACGGCGCCGACCAGGACCAGCGGCTGGTGCTGCTGTGCCAGGATCATACCGGCTTTAACAATCTGTCGCAGTTGCTCACCCTGAGTTTCACCGAGGGGCAGCAAGGCCGCACGCCTGCCGTGCACAGGGACTGGTTGGCGACGCGTGCGCACGGGTTGATCGCCCTGTCCGCCGGGGTGTACGGCGCCATCGGTCAGGCGCTGCTGCATAACCAGCTGCAGCAGGCCAGGGCGCAACTGGCGTTCTTCAGGGATTTGTTTCCACAACGTTTTTACCTGGAATTGCAGCGCACCGCGCGTGCAGAAGAGGAAGTGTACATCCGCTATGCCATCGAACTTGCCGAAGAATTTGACCTGCCGCTGGTGGCGACCAATGATGCAAGATTCCTGACCTCCGACGATTTCAATGCCCATGAAGCCCGGGTCTGCATTCAGAACGGCTATACCCTCAACGACCCTAAACGCCCGCGCGGCTACAGCAGCGAACAATACCTGAAGACGCCGGAGCAGATGCGGGAATTGTTCCAGGACCTGCCGGAAGCCGTGGAAAATAGCGTTAATATTGCCATGCGTTGCAACCTGGAGCTGGAGTTTGATCAGTATTACCTGCCTGAGTTTCCCGTACCGGAAGGGTTTGACCAGGCGGCCTGGCTGCGCCGGGAGGCACAGGCCGGCTTGGAGCAGCTGCACGCCGGGCAACAGGCTTCAGGGCGCGCCCCGGATACCGGGCGCTATGCCCAACGCCTGGATGATGAACTTGAGGTGATTACCAGGATGGGGTTTCCGGGCTATTTTCTCATCGTCGCCGATTTTATCCGCTGGGCCAAACAACAAGGGATACCGGTCGGCCCGGGACGCGGGTCCGGGGGTGGCTCCCTGGTCGCCTACGTGCTGGGTATCACCGACCTGGACCCCATTTATCATGACCTGTTGTTTGAGCGTTTTCTGAATCCCGAGCGGGTATCTTTGCCTGATTTTGACGTGGATTTTTGCATGGACCGGCGTGATGAGGTCATCGAATACGTCTCCCAGCGTTATGGCCGTGAACGGGTCTCGCAGATCATCACCTTCGGCAGTATGCAGGCGAAAGCGGTGGTGCGCGATGTCGGCAGGGTGCTGGGACACCCCTACGGCTTCGTTGACAAGATCGCCAAACTCATCCCGTTCGAGCTGGACATGACGCTGGACAAGGCCCTGGCGGTGGAGGCAGCGCTGGCGCAACGCTATGCCGAAGAAGAGGAGGTGAAGATACTCATCGATCTGGCCAAAAAGCTGGAAGGGCTGGCGCGCAACGCCGGCAAACACGCCGGCGGCATCGTCATTGCGCCGCAGCCCTTGACCGAGTTTTTGCCGCTGTACTGTGAGCGCAATACCCGGGTGACGTCAACTCAGTTCGATATGGGTGATGTGGAAGCCGTGGGCCTGGTCAAGTTCGACTTCCTGGGTTTACGTACCCTCACTATCATCGACTGGGCGGTGAAGGACGTAAACAGATTGCTGGCAGACAAGAGTGAGGCCAGTGTGGATATCAGCGCCATTGCGCTGAACGACGCCGACACCTACGCCACCATCCGGCGCACCGACACCATGGCCATATTCCAGCTGGAATCGGACGGTATGCGCAAGCTGATCAAACGGCTGGAGCCGGATAAATTCGATGACTTAGTGGCGCTGGTGGCCCTGTTCCGACCCGGCCCGCTCGATTCGGGCATGGTCGATGATTTCATCGACCGCAAGAAGGGCCGGGCGCAGGTGCGTTATCCGCACCCGGCGCTGGAACCCGTGCTGCAGCCGACTTACGGGGTCATCCTGTATCAGGAGCAGGTGATGGAGATAGCGCGTATCCTGGGTGGCTATACCCTGGGGGCCGCAGACCTGCTGCGCCGCGCCATGGGCAAGAAAAAGCGTGAAGAAATGGCCCAACAACGGGATATATTTGTCAACGGCGCGCTGCAAAATGAAATCAAGGAAAAGGTCGCCACCTCCATCTTCGATTTGATGGAAAAATTTGCCGGTTACGGATTTAACAAGTCCCACTCGGTCGCCTATGCCCTGCTGGCGTACCAGACGGCCTGGTTGAAGACCCATTATCCGGCGGCATTCATGGCCGCAGTGCTGTCTTCGGATATGAATAATACGGACAAGATTGTCAGGCTGATCGAGGAGCTGAGAAGGATGCAGCTGGTTATCAAACCACCTTCCATCAATCACAGCGACTACAAGTTCAGGGTGTTGGACCACAAGACCATCCTGTTCGGTCTGGGCGCTATCAAGGGTGTCGGTCGCGCCGCGCTGGTCAACGTGTGCGAGGCGCGGGAGGAACACGGCGCGTTCCCCGACCTGTTTGAGTTCTGCCGGCGCATTGATACGCGCCGCACCAACAAGCGGGTGTTAGAAGCGCTGCTACGCGCTGGCGCGCTGGATGACTTCAAGCAACCGCGTAGCGTGCTCATGGCCAGCCTGGACAAGGCGCTCAGGTTCGCCGAACAATATACCAGCAATGCCGATACCGGCCAGGATGACCTGTTCGGCGCCGAGCTGTTGACCCTGCCGACCGCGTCCGCCGACGCAGTCGAAACGCCATATATACAAGCGCCGGACTGGGAAGACCTGGAACGCCTGCAAGGTGAGAAGGAGACCCTGGGGTTTTACCTGGTCGGTCATCCCATCACGCGCCATGAACGCGAACTGTCACCTTTTATCACCGCCCGCCTGCACAAGGTGAAGCCGGGCATGGCGCTGACCGTGGCCGGATATATTGAAACCGTGCGCATGCGCAGTAGCGCCAGAGGGCGCATGGCAGAGCTCGTGCTGGATGACAAAACAGCCCGCATCCAGGTTACCGTTTACAGTGAAAACTATTCCAAATACAGTGATTTGCTGCAAAAAGATAAACTGGTTATCATAAAAGGCGAAGCAGTGGAGGACAGCTACTACGAAACCGGAGTGGCAATTGTTGCCGCCGAGGTTTTCTCACTTGCCCGGTTGCGCCGGCAATTTGCGTCCGTGAGCCTGAAAATTCATAAAAACATGTTGAGCAACGGGCTGGCGCCTGAACTGAAAACGGTTTTGTCGCGTTACGGCAGTGGGACAAACCCGGTGTCAATGGAATATAATGACGGCAACTTATGCACCGTACTGAAGTTCGGGCGCGACTGGACGGTAGCTGTCAGTGATGAATTGCTGGCCGAACTCGCCGCGATGCTGGGCGCGGCCAACGTTGACCTGGATTTTCCAGAGCGGGTAAAACTGTGAACGATTCGCAACAAGCAGTCAATTTTCTTGATTTTGAGCAGCCTATTGCCGAACTGGAGGCCAAGATCGAGGAGTTGCGCCACGTCAGTGAAGACGGCGAGTTGAACATACATGATGAAATTATCCGCCTGCAGAAACGCAGCACGGAGCTGACCCGCTCGATCTTTTCCAATCTTGACGCCTGGCAGGTTGCCCAGCTGGCGCGTCACCCTCTCAGGCCCTATACCCTGGACTACGTAAACCGGATTTTTACTGATTTCATCGAACTGCACGGCGACCGCAACTTTGCCGACGACCCTGCGATACTGGCCGGTATCGCGCGTTTTGCAGGGGAGCCGGTGGCAGTTATAGGCCACCAGAAAGGACGCGATATCAAGGCGCGCATTCACCGCAATTACGGTATGCCACGTCCGGAAGGGTATCGCAAGGCCTTGCGCATCATGCAGCTTGCGGAACGGTTTGCACTGCCGTTGCTGACCTTTATCGACACGCCCGGCGCCTACCCGGGCATCGGCGCCGAAGAACGCGGGCAGAGCGAGGCCATCGCCAGGAACCTGATGGTGATGTCGGCGCTGCGCACCCCGATCATCGCCGTGGTCATCGGTGAAGGCGGCTCCGGCGGGGCGCTGGCTATCGGCGTGGGCGACAGGCTGAACATGCTGCAATACAGCACTTACTCGGTCATATCGCCCGAAGGCTGCGCCTCTATCCTGTGGAAGGACGCGGCCCGGGCCAGGGAAGCAGCCGAGGCCATGGGAGTGACTGCCGCCAGATTGCGGCAACTGGATGTCATCGACAGCATCATCGACGAACCTTTGGGCGGCGCCCACCGGGGGTATGACGCCGCCGCCGCCAACATAAGCGCACAGCTCGACCCACAACTGCGCGAGCTCAAGCAGTTGAGTGTTGACGATCTGCTGGCAAGCCGGCAGCAACGCTTGCGCGCGTACGGGCATTTTTCCGAGTAACTCCAGCCTGTTTCGTGTTACCTCCACTTTCGCCTTGGCCAGGCCTGCTTGTGGCTGGAGTTGCGTGGGGGATGATGGGAACGCGGCGTGACAAAGCAACCGATACCACTGAGCCAGGCAGGCATTGCCACAGCGCTGGACGCGCGTGCTGACACTCGCCACTATCTGGTCGCGTACAGTGGCGGCATGGATTCCCACGTGCTGCTGTGGCTGCTGGCCGGTCTGGCCCGGGATGCCGGCTACCGCGTGCGGGCGGTGCATGTGAACCATAATATCCACCCGCACAGTCAGGATTGGGCACGGCACTGCCGGGCGACCTGCCAGGCCCTGGAGGTGGAGCTGACAGTGCTTGATGTCGATGCCAGCGCGCCGGGGCGGGAAAGCCCGGAGAACTGGGCCAGGGAAAAACGTTATGGCGCGCTACGGGAGATTTTGGCTGCGGATGAAGTTTTGCTCACTGCGCATCATCAGGACGACCAACTGGAAACCTTGCTGCTGCGCCTGCTGCGCGGGGCCGGGGTGTTGGGGCTGGCGGCCATGCGTCCGCTACGGGAATTCGGGCCGGGGTTTCATGCGCGCCCGTTACTGCACTATTCCCGCGCGCAACTGCTGGACTACGCACAGCGTCATAACTTGTGTTGGCTAGAAGACCCCTCCAATGCCGATACGCAGTTTGACCGCAACTATCTGCGCCACGAAGTGCTGCCTGCGCTGAGGCACAGATGGCCGGCGCTGGCGCTGCCGGTCAGCCGCACCGCGCAAGCCTGCGCCGAGGCGCAGGAACTGCTCGATGAGCTGGCGCGCCGGGATTTGCAGGATTGCGCCACGCAAGACCCGGACGCCTTGCGGGTGGACCGGATACAGGAGTTATCGGCGCCCAGACAGAAAAACCTGATCCGCCATTGGTGCCGGGTACTCGACCTGCCCACGCCCAACAGCCGCCACCTGGCCCACATCATCAGCGATGTCATTCAGGCAAGGCCGGACGCCCGCCCCCGGGTAAACTGGAAAGGCGCCGAACTGCGGCGCCAACGGAATTACCTGTATCTCACTGCTTCATAACCTGACACCCTCACACCCGAGGCGCAGATAACGCTTGCCGGTAAACTCGCAAGGCCCGTTCCCGGGCGGCCTTGTGCTCGACCATGGGCGGCGGATAGTCCGGGGAATCGTATTCGGGCACCCAGCGGCATATATATTTTCTGTCTCGATCGAACCTGTCGGCCTGGGTGTACGGGTTAAAAATTCTGAAGTAGGGCGCGGCATCCGTGCCGGTGCCTGCCGCCCACTGCCAGCCACCGATATTGCTTGCCGGTTCGTAGTCCAGCAGTCGCTCTGCAAAATAACGTTCACCCCAGCGCCAATCGATGAGCAGGTGCTTGCTGAGGAAACTTGCTGTGATCATGCGTAACCGGTTGTGCATGTGCCCACTCTGATTCAACTCGCGCATGCCGGCATCGACCAGTGGGAAGCCGGTCATGCCGGCGCACCACTTGTCAAATTCCGAGCGATTATTTCTCCATTCAATGGCATCGTATCCGGCATTGAAATTATGGGTTGCCGAGCGCGGGAAATGACGCAGAATCGCCTGATAGAAATCGCGCCAGATCAGTTCGTTCAGGTAGGTTTCATTGCTTTGCACAGCCAGTGCAGCTACGGCCCGCGCGCTGATTGTGCCAAAGCGCAGGTGCACACCCATACGCGTGGTGCCATGCAGAGCGGGAATGTCGCGCATTTTGTGGTAGTTGCGGATGATGTTGCGATCCGGTTGGCGCGGTGGAAATTCAATGCCAGCCGGCTTGAAGCCCAACTGATGCAGGCTGGGGAGCGGCGCAGCGGCGCGCGGCAGCCAGTTGTGTTGTGCCGCGGATGGAAATGGCAGCAACTGCCGGTCTGTCAACCTGTCCTTCCAGGCCTTGCTGTAGGGTGTATAAACGAGGTAGGGGGAGCCGTCTTTTTTCAGTATTTCGTTCCATTCGAATAACGTATGGTCTTTTACGGTGGTGAACGGAATGCCCTTGTCCTGCAACAATGCGCCTATTGCCTGATCCCGGTGCGTGGAGTATGGCGTATAGTCGCGGTTCGCCCAGACTGACCCAATGACGTAATCGGCACACAATGCCTGCCACACCTCAAGCGGGTTGCCGATTCTGACGTCCAGCGCGGCGCCGCGCACTTGCAGCTCACCTTGAAGCCGGGACAGTTCCCGCTGAATAAACTCAACGCGGGCATTTGTTTTGTGTTTGATCCCGTTCAGGATATTGCTGTCAAAGATGAATACCGGCTGCACCGGGCCTCGTTCCCGGTGTGCGTGATACAGCCCGCAGTTGTCTTCCAGCCTGAGATCCCGCCTGAACCAGAAAATCGTTACTTTGCTTGTCTGTGTTTGCATTGCTGAACATCGGTCGGACATTTGAATATAAGGCCACCTCTAAAAATGCCACGGAGGGCATTTTTAGAGGTTCCCATAATATGGGGATAAGGTTATCATCTCAACTGGCACACAGATTTCAGGCATGTGACAGAATGATCAGGGTTTCCATAGTTGGCGCAACCGGTTATACCGGCGTTGAATTGGTGCGTCTGCTGGCCACACACCCGGAGGTGGAGTTGGCGGCAGTCACCTCCAGGGGTGAACGAGGCAAACCTGTTGCCGACATATTTCCCTCACTGCGCGGGGTGATCGACCTGGACTATTCCGATCCGGAAGACGCAGCGCTGGCTGACAGCGATGTGGTATTTTTTGCAACGCCGAACGGCACGGCCATGCACCAGGCCCCGGCGTTGCTCGAGGCGGGCGCCAAGGTCATTGACCTGTCGGCGGATTATCGACTGCGCGACCCGGCGCAATGGGAGCATTGGTACGGTCAACAGCACGCCAGCCCCGGTTATTTGGATGAAGCCGTGTACGGGTTGCCGGAAATGAATCGGAAACTGATCGGCCAGACGCGCCTGGTAGCTAACCCTGGTTGCTACCCGACCGTGGTGCAACTGGGTTTTATGCCGTTGCTGGAAAACGACCTGGTGGCAACCGATAGCCTCATCGCCGATGTCAAGTCCGGCGTCAGTGGGGCCGGTCGCAAGCTGACGCCGGCCACTCAGTTCTGCGCCGCCGCCGAGTCATTTTCCGCATACGCTGCCGCCGGCCATCGCCACTTGCCTGAGATTAAACACGGGTTGTCTGCGATGACCGGAGATACGGTCGGTCTGGTTTTTGTGCCGCACCTGCTGCCCATTATTCGCGGCATACATGCGACCTTGTATGCCCGGTTGAAAGACCCCGGCACGGATCTGCATGAGCTCTATGCCCGACGTTATGCCCGGGAACAGTTTGTTGATGTGCTGCCGCAAGGCGCGCATCCCGACACGGCCTCAGTTAAGGGTTCCAATTCCTGCAGGATAGCCGTTTTTCAACCCCAGGGAGGCGCCACGGCCGTTGTGCTCGCGGTGGAGGATAACCTGGTAAAGGGCGCTGCGGGCCAGGCAATCCAGAATATGAATATATTGTTCGGTCTGCCCGAGGCGACTGGCCTGACGCAAATCGCGCTGTGGCCGTGACCGAATTGAACGCGCGCGAGGTGATGGGTTTTTGCAGAACTTCACCATAAAACCACAGCGCTCCTGGCGTGCTCGGGCGCTGTTACTGCTGGCGCTGATAACGTTGCCGCCCTTGTTGTTATTGATTTTCTTAGGGCGAGTGGATGTCGATTGGAAGCTGACCTTGCCGCGGGGTTTGGTCGGGCAGACCTCCCCTGAGGAATTGCTTGCTGAAAACGTCCGCCTCAAGGAGCAACTGCTGGCGCTGGAGCAGAACAGCCAGGTAGATAAGCAGGCCGCAGCCCTGTTGCAGCAGGAATTGGTCGAGGCCCAGGAGCAGAACTTCCGGTTACGCCAGGACCTGGAGTTCTACCAGGGGGTCATGGATGTCAAAAATGATAAGAATTCACCGTTGATACAAGGGGTTAGAATTAAACCGTTGGCGCAAAACAACGGTTATCGACTGGAATTGATACTGTTGCATATCACCAATAAAGACAAACTGTTTGAAGGGGTGCTGGATATTGTGCTGGCAGGTGTTCAGGATGGTGAAACGAAGCGACTGCCGTTACGCGGGATCAGCCTTGACCATAACAAGGATTACGCGGTGAGGTTCAGGAATTTCCAGCGCTTCGAGAATAATTTTGTTCTGCCGGATGAATTTCAAGCGCAGAGTATTGTGGTAACCGTATCCATCAGTGGACAGGAAGAGGGCAAACTGGAGAAAATGTTTGATTGGCCAACAACTAACGGGGAGGCTGAAAATGTTGGGTAGTAGCAAAAAGCAAAAAGCTGCAAAAATCGTCTCGTTAATCGGGGACAACACTGAAATTAACGGCGACATAAGGTTTGCCAGCGGCTTGCATGTGGATGGTATCGTCAGGGGGAACATTGTCGCGGAAGACAACGACAAGTCGGTATTGTCCCTCAGTGAGCAGGGGATGATAGAGGGGGAGATACATTCTCCTTATAACATTATCGACGGAACGGTGAATGGCAATGTGCACAGCAGCGAACATATTGAGCTCAAACCCGGCGCCCGCATCACCGGCGATGTCTATTACAACATGCTGGAGATGTCCGGCGGCGCCCAGGTGAGTGGCCGGCTGATCCACACCCAGGC
>JAPORZ010000152.1 GCA_026709915.1 Gammaproteobacteria bacterium | reverse complement strand
GCACATCGGCGCCTGGCCTACCTTCAGCCTGTACCGGGACAAGGCTTACAGTCTCGGGCCAGAACTGAACATGGCGGTATCCTCGGTGTATGCAGCCGAGGGGCAATGCTATGTTCTTGCCCCCTGCGGCATCATTTCACAGGACATGGTGAACCTGCTGGCCGATACGCCGGCAAAGCAGGAATTGTTGCCTGCAGGCGGCGGGCGCGCCATGATTTTCGGGCCTGACGGCGCGGCGTTGTGCGATTACCTGGAGGAATCCGCCGAGGGCCTGTTGTACGCAGACATTAACTTTAACGCAATCACCATAGCGAAATCCTTCGCCGACCCCGCTGGTCACTACTCCCGGCCCGACGTAACCCGGTTGTTGTTGAATACCAGTGCCGTGACCCCCATGGAAGTTATCGGCGCCGGAGAAGAAGATGAGAATGAGGCCGAAAACAATACTGTCGATGACGTGCAGCGTTTGACCATCGTCAGTGGTTCAGGTTGATGCAATCCGCGGCGCGGTCTGGCAAAGTTAAAGGTACCCCCGATTTTTGGAGGCGCCTTTGAGCAAAAACAGCAGCATGATTTGATTTTTATGCAGGTGCCCCGTTATGCCACAAAACAATATGCCGAAGGGTTGGGAACCAACTTATCCTTCCTGGTCAGCGCAATTCCAGCCCGACGTAGATACCGTTGTCGTCGGCTATTTTGCCGCGCAATACCGTAGCGAGAATGCCGCCGGCTTCGAACAGTGGATGGAATCTGCGCTGACTATCGATAATGCGCCCCGGCATTATGAACAGGCCTCCTACGTGGATGAGGCCGGGTACACAAATCATGTTTATATCTGCTACTGGACGCAGCCGGAGCATTACCAGCGCTGGGCCGCAGCGCCGCAGGTAATGGAGTGGTGGCATGACCCTGGGCGCCAGCAGGACGCGGCAGGTTACTGGCGCGAGGTGATCTTTGCCCCCATGGAACGCTTGGAGACCCTGTTTTCATCGGAGGATGGCGCCGGTATGGCGAAACTGGCCGACGGCTTTGGCAGCCCCATCAGGGAGCATGGCTATTGGGGTGGAATGCGCGATCGCATGGCCGCGTCGGAGCACAATGACTTCGGCAGCAAAGCCGGTGACGAACTGGCCTGCCTGCCCTCAGTACAGAGCAGAGGCAAGCGGGTACGGATAACCCCACCGGAAAATATTTGCCTGATCCGTTCGGCGCAGAACTGGACGCAATGTCAGGATAGCGAGCTCGACCTGTATCTGAACGACGTACACCCGGTATTGATTGAAGGCATGAATTTCATCCGCGACAACCCGTTGGAGACCGGGTGCATCAGTTGCCGTTTCATGGACGAGTTGAACGGGACAGGGGAAAAGCAGTCGAAAACCTTCGGTATGGCGTATTTTCTCACCATGGCGCACTTGGAGGCCTGGGTCAGGTCGCACCCCACGCACCTGGCGATCTTTCAAAGTTTCCACAAGATGGTGCAACAACTCAATTTCCAGTTGGACCTCAAGCTCTGGCATGAGGTAATAGTTCTCGCTGCAGGGCCGCATGTTTTCGAGTACATCAATTGCCATGAGCGGACCGGTTTGTTGCCGTACTTTGCTGCCACAGATGATCTGAGCTGACGATGTAGATGCCGGTATTTCGCAATGTCTGACTTCCTGCTTCCCAAAGGGCCTATCAGTTCGACCGCGGATGTTGGCGAGAGGGAACAGCTCGAATACTGGATTGACATGATCTGCGATGAGTTCGTGCAACTGGACTGCACAGTCGAAAATCGCCAAGACTTCAAGGGAAAAATCCGAGGTAGTAAACTTGGAGATATATGGGTGTCAGAAGTGGATGCCGACGCACAGCACGTTATCCGCTCTAAGAAACAGATCGCCAAATCCACTGAAAAAGAGTTTCTGCTGAGCCTGCAGCTGGAGGACGTCGGTTTCATCAATCAGGACGGGCGCAGCGCGCAACTGCATCCCGGAGATTTTGCGCTGTATGACAGCACCCGGCCCTACTTCCTGCATTTTGACCGGCCGTTTCGCCAGATCGTACTGCAGCTCCCTTATGACACACTGGCAGAGCAGTTTGTGAGGCCGGAGAACATCACGGCCTTGCGGGTTTCGGCGCAGACCGCCGTCGGCGCCCTGGCCTCGCAGTTTATCCAGTCCGTAGCCGGACGGCTGGATGTCTTGTCGGCCCAGGAACGCGGTGTCATCAACCACCATATCATCGAACTGGTGGCGCTGGCGCTGGGGTCGATGACCTCGTTACGGGACCTGGACGGCCAGTCCCTGCCGCGCACCGCACTGCTGGAACGGATCAAACAATACATTGAGATCAATATCCGCGATCCGCAACTCACGCCGGCACAAGTGGCCGGGCATCACCATATCAGCGAGCGTTACCAGCGCATGTTGTTTGCTTCCACCGGCACAACCGCATCGAAGTATATCCTCAACAAACGCCTGGAATTATGCCGGGAGGCGCTGGCCAACCCGGCGCTACGGGATCACAGCATCACCCAAATCGCCTTCAGCTACGGTTTCAACGACGCCGCACACTTCAGCCGCCGGTTCAAGGAGCATTACGGCGTTTGCCCGAAAGAATGTCGGGAAAATCCACGAACGGAAGTCGTAACGTCAGGAATTAGATAGAGCAATATAATCCCCCACACTCAACTCCGCCGGTCTGGCGTCAGGGGAAATGCCCAGTTGTTGCAGTTGCGTGGCGTTGAACCAGGGCTTTAGCCCGTTGCTGATTTTCTTGCGGCGGGCGGAGAAGGCAGTTCTTACCAGTTCCGTGAAGCGGTCGAAATTTTCGATGCGCGCGCTTGCTTCCGGCGCCACGGTCAGTTCCACTACGGCGGAATGGACTTTCGGCGGTGGGCTGAAGGCGCCGGGTGGCACGTCAAACAGATGTTGCGCCTGACTGCGTGCCTGCGCCATGACGCTGAGGCGGCCGTATTCGGGTGTGCCGGCGTGGGCGCAGAGCCGCGCCACTACCTCCTTCTGCAACATGAACAACATGCGCCGGATTACCGGGAAGCGCAGCAGGTGAAACAGCAGGGGGGTGGAAATATTGTAAGGCAGGTTGCCCACCACCTGCAGCGGCGCCGGGCCGAACGCGGAGAAATCCGTTTTCAGTGCATCCTGCCGCAGCAAGTGCAAACGCCCGAGATCGGCGCATTGTTCTGGTAATGCTGCGGCCAGCTCGCGATCCACTTCTACCACGTAGAGTTCTCCGAGTTGGCGTAACAGGGGGATAGTCAACGCGCCTTGGCCTGGCCCGAGCTCCACGATACGCTGGCCGGGTTGAGGGGCGATGGCGCCGATGATCCGCTCGATAACAGCCGGGTCTTTAAGGAAATGCTGGCCGAAGCGCTTGCGGACAGAAGGCATTTAGGCAGTTGGATCAGCCACCGGCTTCCGGGTCAGGCCGGGAACCATGAAGGGGCGGCAAATACGAATTTCTCCGGCGTCTTGCGAGTATTGACTCCGTCCGACCAGTGTCATTTACAATTAGCCAGATCAACCGCATAATCAATCGCCGCAAGCAGGCTGCCGGCATCGGCTTTGCCGGTACCCGCGAGGTCGAAGGCGGTGCCGTGATCGACGGAGGTGCGGATGATGGACAGCCCCAGCGTGACGTTCACGGTGTTGCCGAAGCCATGGGATTTCAACACCGGCAGACCTTGATCATGATACATGCAAACGACTGCGTCCACAGGCGCCAGAGAAGCAGGGGTAAACGCGGTGTCTGCCGGCACTGGCCCTACCAGATTCAAACCTTCTGCCTTCAGTTCATTGATGACCGGAATGACGACCTCGTGCTCCTCGTTGCCCAGCAGGCCCTGCTCCCCGGCATGAGGGTTGATGCCACAAACCAGCAGGCACGGCTCGTCAATGCTGAATTTCGCGCGCATGTCGGCGGCCACGGTGTGCAGCACCCGACGCAGGCGTTTGCGGGTAATCTGCCCGGGCACCTGTTGCAGAGGCAGATGCGTCGTCACCAGCGCTACCCGGGCGAAGTCATTGGCCAGCATCATCACCGGCGCCGGGCTGCCGCAAAGCGCGGCGATGTACTCGGTATGTCCCTTGAACGCATGCCCTGCCGCGGCAATAACGGCCTTGTTCACCGGCGCCGTAACCATGGCGGCAAACTCTCCCGACAGGCAACCCTGCACCGCCCGCTCAATGCTTGCCAGCACACTGTCGGCATTGCGCACGCTGGGCTTGCCCAATTCCACCGGCGCCGCCAACGGCTGGCGCAGGTAACAAAGCTGCCCTGGTTGGTGCGGCTCGATACCTGCGTCGGGGTGATATTCAGCCAGATCGAGGTTCCTGCCAAGCCGTTGCGCCCGGTCCTGCAGCATGTCCGGGTCACCTATCACGACGATTTGCGCCCTGGCTTCATGCCAGGCGCTGTGCAGGACAACGTCAGGCCCGATACCTGCGGGCTCTCCCAGGGTCAGGGCCAGCCTGGGTAAGGACTTTGCGACCACCGCGCTACCAGCCTTGCGGGGCCACTTGGCGCTTTCTGCGGTGGCTACTGCTCACGACTCCAGCCGATACTCCACGTAAGCCTCGTCGCGCATCTGTCGCAGCCAGTCGGTGCGCGCTTCTTCCAGCTTGCGCCGGCGAATCGCTTCTCGCGCCCGCGCCCGCTTGATATCCTCGGTGCTGTCATGTTCCCTGCGGTCTAACACCTGGACGATATGAAACCCGAACTGACTGCGGAACGGCTCACTGGTGGCGCCGGGTTCGAGTGTATCCATTACGTTTTCAAATTCCGGCACCAGATCGCCAGGATTGACCCAGCCCAGGTCACCACCTTCGGCGGCGCTCATGGTGTCGGCAGAGTGGGCCCTGGCCAGTTCGGCAAAGTCATCCCCGCCTGCTATACGCATGCGCAACTGCTGTAACCGACGCAGGGCGTCCTCCGGCGTGGTCAGTTCGTCGGGCCGCACCAGGATATGCCGGGCCTTGGTCTGGGTCACCACCACTTGTTCGCTGCTGCGCTTGTCCTGTAACCTGATGATGTGGTAGCCACTGGGGCTCTTGATAATTTCGCTTAACCCGCCCACCTCCATGGCCGCGATAAAATCCGCAAACAGCGTCGGCACCTGTCCGGCCTTGCGCCAGCCCAGGTCGCCGCCGTCCAGCGCCTGCTGGCCATCAGAGTAAGTGGCAGCCATGCTGCTGAAATCGGCGCCCTCTTGCAGCTCGCTCAACACCTTTTCGGCAGTTTCCCGAGCCTGCGTAACCTGCCGGGTCGAAGCTCCTTCGGGTATTGCGATGAGGATGTGGGAGATGCGAAACTCTATGTCCGTTTCCCCCTGGTGTTCCTGGTTGGACAGGTAGTTCTCGATCTCTCTTTCAGTGACGATGACCCGGTTATCGACCTGACGTTGTTGCAGCCTGGAAATGAGTATTTCGTTGCGAATTTCCTTGCGAAAATTCTCGTAGCCGTAACCGTCACCTTCCAGGATCTCCCGGAACTCATTCAGGCTCAGCTGGTTTTCCCGGGCAATATTGCTGATGGTGCGGTTCAGGGTTTCATCATCGACCCGGATGCCGGTATTACCCGCCATCTGGATCTGCAACCTGGTCATGATCAACCGGTCCAGCACCTGTTTTTCCAGAATGTCCTGGGGCGGCAGCGGGATATTCTGTTCCTCCATCTGGGCGCTGACCGACCGGATTTTTTCCAGCAGCTCACTGCGCATGATGACGTCGTCATTGATGACCGCAACGATACGGTCGAGGTCCTGCACGGCCGTCACCGGGCCGGACAACAGGATAACGGCGAGCAGCAACAGCCTGTTCATGGCAGCGACGTGTCACCGTAGCCGGGTATGGCATGGTTCAGGAACTCCGCGGTGCGCTGGCCAATGCTGCCCAAACCCTTCAGTTGCAACTGCACGAAGATGCCAGTGTTGAAGTCGCCGTCCAGGTTGGACAGGAAACGCCGACTGACGGCTTTGACGGCGAAACAACAACCCTCATATTCCAGACCAAGAAACAAATCCAGGGTGCGCCCTTCGGATACCGCGTAGTTCCAGCGCCCCACCGCGCTCAAGCGGTCGGTCAACGGCCAACTGAATGACACGTCCGATTGTTCTATATCCGTCGGCACCCGCCGTATCTGGCCGGTCTCGGCCCGTCTTACCCGGTACGCTACATTGACAACCTTGCGCCCGGCGGGGTTGTATTGCGCAGTCAGAGCCATTTTCCGGGTGACATTATCGTTAATATCCCAGTAAATCTCGGCGCCCAGGGTCAAATCATCACGCAGGTTGGCATCTGCTTCGATGATCAGCGGCGAGAGCAGGTCGGTTTCCGGTATGCCGACATTGATCAGTTCTCCTTGCGCGCCCAGGATCTGCCGGATAATGTCCTGGTCGTCCAGGTAAAACGACTGGGCCACCTGGAAAGAAGCGGTTTGCCTGCCGGTTTCCCGGTTCACCAGCCGACTGCCCAGCGCCAGGGTCAGCTGGTTGGTGTCGCCAATACGATCATAGCCGCTGAAGCGGTTTTCCCGGAACAAGGCGTTATAGTCCAGGTTGAAGACCGAGGAATCGAACACCGGTAAATCATCCTGGTCATCGTAGGGCACGTACAGGTAAAACAAGCGGGGTTCCAGCGTATGCAGGTAGCTGTGGCCCTGCAACTGCAGAGCCCGCTCCAGGAAAATACCGCTGTCCACGCTGGCTATGGGCAGGACCCGGTGCGGGCTTTCGGTAAAAGGCCCTTGTCGGTCCAGGCTGTACTGGGTATAGCGCACACCGACCTTGGGGATCAAAAAGGCCGCCTGATTGCGTATCGGGTAGCTGACAGAAGGATACAGGTCGGCCCGGAACCCGGTTACGTCCGTAGTGACCCCGGCCTCGTCGGTGCGGTCGAAGTAGGTCAGATCCGTCATCAGGTCAAGGTTGACCTTATTGTTGCCCGACATTGGCCGGTAGCGGAACTGCACCCGCGGCAGGTTTTTGTAGGGCCTGGAGGCCACGGCGATACTCTGGTCAACGATTTGATAGCTGTGCAGGCGGCCCAACACGCTCCAGTTGCTGCCCCGATACGTGAGGTCGGCGCGGCGCGGCAGGTAGCGGGTACTGGAGATGGACAGGTCGGTGCCGAAATCTTCCAGGTATTCGGGGTCTGAAGCCCGATTGTAAACCACATAAAGCTGACCGCGATCGAGAAAGCTCTGGTTCAGTTCAATGTTGATCATGCTGCGGTCGCGATCGCTAAAGCCCACATCACCGGGCAGATATTCCAGATTGACCGCGCCCTCGCCGCGTTTGAGCAGATAACGGTATTCCAGCATGCCCATCACGCCGCTGTTGGCGAGTGCCCGGGGCGTTAAGGTTGCATCCATGTTCGGCGAGATATTCCAGTAGTAAGGGAAGCGGGTTTCAAAACCGCCGTGACTGTTCTTGCCGATGCTGGGCGCAAGGAAGCCGGTCTTGCGCGACCGGTCCAGGGGAAAGGTGAAGTAAGGCGAATAGAAGATCGGGATGTCCTTGATCTTCAGCACAATATCCCTGCCTGAGCCGCGCTCCGTGTCATGGTTCAGAACCAATGTGCGCGCGCTGATACTCCAGAAGTTCCCCTCCAAATCCCCACTATTTTCCGGCGCGCAGGTGGTGAATGACATGTCTTCCCCGGAGGTCGAGGTGCCGGGGTCCAGAAATAACTCAGCGGCGCTGCCGCGCGCAGTCTTATCCGGGAGATAGTACTCAGCCCCGGTCAGGGTTGCGGTGCTGTCCGCGGTATCGACGCGGGCGCCAGCGCCGCTGATGAACAGACCCGTTTCCCAGAACCTCACGTTGCCGGACAGATCGAGAATACCTTCGTCACTGTTATAGTCAGCCCGGTCTGCACGCGCTTGCCAGTTATCCGTAGACATTTCCACATCGCCTTCGAGGAGGGCGTTGCCTGATTCGGCATGGTCTATGGCATCGGCGTTGATATACGTGTCGCCCTGTTCCAGTTCAACGTCAATGACCGGGCGTTCGGGCACCTGGAATACGATCGGGCACTGCGGACCGCTGCCAGCGGACGCCTGCTGCGCCAGCGCTGAGGTGGCGCACAGCAGGAGCCCCCCCATTACTATTCCCGTACAAGCGCAGCAGCGGCGCAGCAAAGCGCCGTCAACGACCATGAGCATGGCAATCAGGCGCTGCAGCGCGTCGCCCTGCGGACGGCGTAGCGCCACACCGGAACCTCGCCTGCCCGGGAGTGGTAACATGGTCAGCGCAATCTTGTTCGTGCTTGTCATGTTTTGGGAAGTGTAACCCCTATCTGGCCCTGGTACTTGCCCTTGCGGTCCCGGTAAGAGGTCTCGCAGGCCTCATCGGATTGCAGGAAAATCACCTGGGCAACCCCTTCATTGGCATAGATCTTCGCTGGTAACGGCGAGGTGTTGGAAAATTCCAGGGTCACATGCCCTTCCCATTCCGGTTCCAGTGGGGTGACGTTGACGATAATGCCACAGCGGGCGTAAGTGGACTTCCCCAGGCATATCGTCAGCACGTCCCGGGGGATGCGAAAATACTCGACGGTGCCCGCCAGCGCGAAAGAATTGGGCGGAATGATGCACACATCACCCTTGAAGTCCACGAAACTGTCCTCGTCAAAGTTCTTCGGGTCAACCACGGCGGAATTGATATTGGTGAAGATCTTGAATTCATCCGAACAGCGCATGTCGTAACCGTAACTGGAGGTGCCATAGGAGATCAGGGGCGTAGCGCCATTATATTTGATCTGCCCCGGGGAAAAAGGTTCAATCATCCCCTGGCTGGCGGCCATTTCCCGAATCCATTTATCGCTCTTGACCGGCATTCAGGCATTCTCGACCACAATCCTGGGGAAGCTGGCGCTGTAATCCTTGGCCCGCAGCGACAGTTTTGCCGCGGCCCTGCGGGAGATGGCCCGGTAGGTCGCCGCCAGCGGCGAGTCCGGCGCCATGGCCACGGTCGGCCGACCGTTGTCCGCGCCTTCGCGGATGCTCAGGTCCAGGGGCAGGGAACCGAGCAAGTCCACATCGTACTGTTCTGCCATCTGTTGCCCGCCGCCACTGCCGAAAATATGTTCCTCGTAGCCGCATTTGCCGCAGATATGGGTACTCATGTTTTCTATGATCCCCAGCACCGGCACTTCGACTTTTTCAAACATCTTCAAGCCTTTGCGAGCGTCGAGCAGGGCAATGTCCTGGGGTGTGGTGACGATAACGGCGCCCGATACGGGAATTTTCTGGCATAGCGTCAACTGAATGTCGCCGGTGCCCGGCGGCAGGTCGATGATCAGGTAGTCCAGGTCCGACCAGTTGGTGTCGCCCAGCATCTGCTCCAGCGCCGAGGTGACCATGGGGCCGCGCCAGATCATCGGCGTCTCCTCGTTCACCAGGTAGCCGATGGACATGGATTGCAGGTGGTAGCTGACGTTCGGTTCTATCGATTTGCCGTCGTGGCTGTCCGGTTTGGCCCGACAGCCAAGCATCCGCGGCTGGCTGGGCCCGTAGATGTCCGCATCCAGGATACCTGTTTTTGCCCCCTCTGCGTGCAGCGCCAGGGCCAGGTTGACTGCGGTGGTTGACTTGCCCACGCCACCCTTGCCGGAGGCCACCGCGATGGTGTTCTTCACGCTATCTATGGGTTTTACGCCCCGCTGCACCGCGTGGGAACGAATATCGGTGTTGATATCAAGCTCAACATCCTTCACGCCGGGGACCTGGCGCAGGCGCTCGGCAATGTTGTCCCGCAGCGTATCGACATATCCCTGCGCCGGGTAACCCATTTGTAAGGAAATTCTGATATTATCCCCGTTGACTTGAATGTCCTTGACCATTTCCGCGGAGACCAGATCTTTTTCCAGGTTAATATCCTCCACCCCGGCCAGGATTGCCTCGACTGCTTCAGGGCTTGTATTCAGCATGAGTATTTGCAATATCAGTAATTAAACGGGCATTCTACAACACATTATCATGTAGAGGCCACCTCTAAAAATTAGAGGTGGCCGTGCAGCATAAGGACATGCTGCCATTTTTAAGCACGTAAGTGCTTGAAAATGACGGAAGCGGAAAATCGCATTTTTCCGTTTCCGTCCTTAAAAAGGCCACGGAGGGCATTTTTAGAGGTTCCTTGAACTAGAAAAAGATGACAACACAACAACGTAAAATCTTTGTCACCAGCGCCCTGCCTTATGCCAACGGGTCGATCCATATCGGCCACCTGCTCGAGGCGATTCAGACGGATATCTGGGTGCGCTTCCAGAAACTGCGCGGTCACAATTGCCTGTACATCTGCGCCGACGACGCTCACGGCACACCCATCATGCTCAGCGCGGACCGCCAGGGGCTCAGTCCGGAACAGTTAATCGAACGCGTCCACGCCGAACATGCGCGCGATTATGCCGGCTTTGAGATCGGGTTCGACAACTTTTATACCACCCATTCCGAGGAGAACCGGGCGGTGGCCGAGGCCATCTATGCCCGTCTCGATGCCGCCGGTCATATCAAGCGCCGCACCATTCGCCAGTTCTATGATCCGGTCAAGGAGATGTTCCTGCCCGATCGTTTCATCCGCGGCGAATGCCCGTTCTGTGGCGCCGCCGACCAGTACGGCGACAGTTGCGAGGTCTGTAACCGCACCTATACGCCCACCGATTTAATCAACCCGGTTTCTTCCGTGTCCGGGGCGACGCCGGTGGAACGGGAATCCGAGCATTATTTCTTTGATTTGCCGGCGTTTGAAACCGAATTGCGGGACTGGATCAGCGCCGGACACCTGCAACCCGAGGTCGCCAACAAGCTCGACGAATGGTTCGAGGCGGGTCTGAAAGAATGGGACATTTCCCGCGATGAGCCGTATTTCGGCTTCCAGATACCCGGCGCGCCGGGCAAGTATTTCTATGTTTGGGTGGATGCCCCCATGGGCTACTTTGCCAGCCTGAAGAACCTGTTGGACCGGCAGGGGCGGGATGTGGCCGAGTACATCAGCGCCGACAGCGATGCCGAAATGTACCATTTCATCGGCAAGGACATCATGTATTTCCACACCTTGTTCTGGCCGGCCCTGCTGCGCGGCAGTGGCCATCGCCTGCCCAGCAATGTGTTCGTGCACGGCTTTTTGACCGTGAACGGCCAGAAAATGTCCAAATCCCGCGGCACCTTTATCAACGCCGCCACCTGGCTGGAGCACCTGGGCCCGGAATACCTGCGCTATTACTTTGCAGCCAAATCCGGCAGCGGCGTGGACGATATCGACCTGAACCTGGAAGACTTCCGCCAGCGCGTAAATGCCGATCTGGTGGGCAAAGTTGTCAATGTCGCCAGTCGCTGCGCCGGGTTCATCCGCAAGCGTTTTGGCGCCAGACTGGCCACAAACGTCCATGACGAACCTTTGTTGCAAGCGTTTTCCGAGGCCGGCCCGGCCATTGCTGCGGCTTATGAAGCGCGGGAGTATGCCCGCGCCATGCGCGCCATCATGGCCCTGGCCGACCGCGCGAATCAGTATATAGACCGGCACAAACCCTGGGAAATGGCCAAACAGGATGACCGGCAGCCGGAGCTGCACCAGGTCTGCTCCCTGGGGTTGAACCTGTTCCGCATCCTCATTATTTACCTGAAGCCGGTATTACCCGGCCTGGCCCGGCGCGCCGAGGAGTTCCTTGGCGTTGAACCGATGACGTGGGACGACCTGGAGCCGCCGTTGCTGGACCACCCGATCAGAAAATTCAAGCCCTTGCTGACCCGGGTGGAGCAGGCGCGCATTGACGCAGTGGTCGCCGCCAGCACGCAAAGCCTGGGAGCCGGGACTGTTGCCGGAACTACTGGCGAAACTGCCGGTACGCAGCAGGCCGCGGCTGAGGATGCTGCTGACGAAGGCGCAGGATCGGGGAATAAGTACCTGACGGATGATCCCATCGCCGCGCAGATAACCATCGACGATTTTGCCAAGCTGGACCTGCGTGTGGCGACTGTCACTGAAGCCGTACAGGTCGAGGGCGCGGATAAGTTGCTGCAACTGACCCTGGACTTAGGCGGCGAAACCAGAAACGTGTTCGCCGGGATCAAGAGCGCCTACCGGCCCGAAGACCTGGTCGGCAGACACACGGTCATGGTCGCCAATCTGGCGCCTCGCAAGATGCGTTTTGGCGTCTCCGAAGGCATGGCGCTGGCCGCGGGACCCGGCGGCAAGGACCTGTTCCTGCTCAGCCCCGACCCCGGCGCCCAACCCGGCATGAGGGTGAAGTAAGCGCGCCATGACTGAACTCCTGCTCATCCTGCTGGCGGCCTGCCTGGCCAATAATCTGGTCACCGACCACCTGCTGGGCGCAGCCCCGGCGCTGGCGGCCGCGCAACGGCTCGACATCGCCCTGGACATGGCGCTCGCCGTCACCGGCATCACCATGCTGGTGGCCTGCGTGACCTGGTTGCTGGAACAGCTGCTGATCGCCCCCCTGCAGCTGGAAAATTACCGCTTGCTCATCCTGGTTATGAGTGTGGCCAGCGCCTGCCAGGCGGCGCGACTGGCGCCGGGCAGATATTTTCCCCGGCTGTTCGACCGTGACGGCAGGTTTTATCCGCTGTTGCTGATGAACTGTCTGCTGTTGGGCGTCATGCTGCTCACCGTACCCCGGCACTTCGGTCTGTTCGGCGCGCTGGCTTATGGCGCCGGCGCCGGTGTGGGTTACGCGCTGGTGTTGCTGGGTTTCACTGCTATCAACCTGCGTCTGGCCGTGACTGACTTGCCTGCCCCATTTAAGGGCTTGCCGGTGCAAATGATGACTCTGGGGCTCATCTCACTGGCATTTTCCGTCTTTACCGGCATGGTTCCCTGAGTTTAACCAGGGGCGGGGTATCCCTCATGCTGGCACTGATCATTGCGACCCTGGCGCTGTACTTGCCGGCGCTGTTGTGGGTAAAGACGTCATCCGCAACGAGGCAGGGCCGGCGCGCGCAGGCAGCGGCCATCAGCGCGGTGGATGCGCTGCTGCCGCAGACCCAATGCGGCGACTGCGGTTATCCCGGTTGCCGGCCCTACGCCCGCGCCATCGTTGTGCAGGATGCCCCCCTCAACCTGTGTCCGCCCGGCGGCGGCGCCACCGTGCGCAAGCTGGAACTGTTGCTGGGTAAAGCCGCGCAATACGCACCACCCCCCCCGCTGCCGAGCGCTGTGGCGCGGATTGACGAGGATGCCTGCATCGGCTGCGTCAAATGTATCGTTGCCTGTCCCGTGGACGCTATTGTCGGCAGCGCCCGACAACTCCATGCAGTTATTCCGGAATACTGCACCGGCTGCAAGCTGTGCCTGCCTCCCTGCCCGGTAGATTGCATCAGCATGGAACCCGCCGCGCCTGCAGAAGCTCCTGATCTTCAGCGGCGCCCTTATGCGGAAGCGCACCTGCATGCGTGAATTACACGATTTTCCGGGCGGGTTGTCATTGCTGCCGCACAAGGAGATAACGAACCGGGAGATGTCTATCGTGCAGCCGCTGCCGGAGCGCCTGTTTCTGCCCCTGCAACAGCATATAGGCCAACCTGCGACGCCGGTGGTCAGTACCGGTGAGCGGGTGTTGAAAGGCCAGATCATTGCCCGTGCCGACGGTTACGTCAGCGTTCCGGTACACGCCAGCACCTCCGGCGTCATAACGGATATCGGGCTGTATCCCGTACCTCATCCCACCATCAGCACGGCGCCGTGTATGGTACTGGAACCCGACGGTAACGACGCCTGGTTTGACATCTGGCCCAGTGAGCGATACGACCATCTCGAGCCGGTCAGATTGCAGGAATTGATCAGGGATTGCGGCATAGTCGGGCTCGGTGGCGCCGGTTTTCCAGCCCACGTCAAACTCATGGAGGGCGTGGAGAACGCAGTCGATACCTTAATCATCAACGGCGTTGAATGTGAGCCGCATATCACCTGTGACGATCGGCTGATACAGGAAAAAGCAAGCTATGTGGTGTCCGGCGCGCGCATGATCCGCCACGCGGTACAGGCCAGGCACTGCGTGATCGCGCTGGAGGATGACATGGAACTGGCCTACCAGGCCCTGGCCGGGTTGGTGGATGATGACCTGGAACTGGTCAAGGTGCCTACTCGCTACCCTGCCGGCGGCGAGAATCAACTCATTAAAACACTCACCGGCAAGGATGTGCCCAGCGCCGGGCTGCCGATTCACATCGGCATAGTTATCCATAACGTGGCTACCGCGGCGGCGGTGTATCGGGCGGTCACACGCGGCGAGCCCATCGTGTCGCGCTACGTGACGGTAACGGGCAAAGTGGACAACCCGGTTAACCTGCAAGTCCTGCTCGGCACGCCGGTCGAGGATTGCCTTGCAACCTGCGGCTATCAGCGCTGCGAAGAGAACAAGGTAATTATCGGCGGCCCCATGATGGGCGTACACGTGACCACTCCCAACATGCCGGTGATCAAGACGACCAACTGCATCATCATTGAAGAAAACACGCCGGCGCAACCGGAAATGCCCTGTATCCGTTGCGGTAATTGCGCTGATGTTTGTCCGGAACGGTTGCTACCGCAGCAGTTGTACTGGTTCGCCCGTGCGCAGGCGCTCGAGCAGGCCCGGGCCTACCGCCTGTTCGATTGCACGGAATGCGGCTGTTGCGCATATACCTGCCCTAGCCATATCCCGTTAGTTGACTATTATCGGCGCGCCAAATCCCAAATTACTCTTGACCAGGAACACAGTCGCGGCGCGGAGCATTTGCGCCAGCGTTTTATCCGCAAGAACGCGCGCTTGCAGCATGACGCGCGCGCAGCCCGAGCTGACAAACCACTGCGTGACGGTGGCTCTGACCAGGACTCAAGGAGCGCAAAAAAATCTTATGTGCAAGCAGCGCTGGCGCGCAGCCGGGCGCAGCGGCAACAGCGGTCCGTAGCGGATGGGAAGGCGCGTTAATGGCTGATAAGACCGGCGCCGCGCCCCACTGGCATGACGGCAGTTCCGTCAGCAAGGTGATGGCGGACGTATGCCTGGCGCTGGTCCCGGGCCTGCTCTGCTATGCCTGGCTGTTCGGCCCCGGCGTTTTGATTCAGTGTATCCTGGCCGTGACCTTCGCCCTGTTGTTCGAGTGGGCCCTGCTCAGGCTGCGGCGGCGTAATCCGGCGCCGTTCCTGCGCGACGGCAGCGCCGTGGTCACCGCCCTGCTGTTTGCCCTCAGTATCCCGCCGGCCGCACCCTGGTGGGTTTGCCTGTGCGGCATCGCCTTTGCAATCATCCTCTGCAAGCACGTTTTTGGCGGCGTCGGTTATAACATCTTCAACCCGGCCATGGCCGGGTTTGCCTTCGTGTTAATCTGTTTTCCGGTACCGATGAATACCTGGCCGCAGCTGTCCGGACAGGGTATCGGCCAAGGTATGGGCGCGTACCTGCGCAGCATTTTCCCGGCGCCGGGCACAGCGCCGGATATATTAAGCGGGGCCACGCCCCTGGATGAACTCAAAAGCCGCCTGGAATTGATGGAGATGGTGTCGGAGATCAATACCTCGCCGTTGTTCGGGTATCTCGGCGGCGCCGGGTGGGAATGGGTCAATCTCCTGTTGCTGCTGGGCGGTGGTTACCTGCTGCTGCGCGGCGTCATCAAGTGGCAAATTCCGGTAGCTGTGCTGACCGGTATTTTTCTGGGCAGTTCGCTGCTGCACCTGTATGACCCGAATATCCACGCCGGGCCGTTGTTCCACCTGTTCAGCGGCGGCGCCATGCTCTGTGCCTTCTTTATCGCGACGGATCCGGTCACTGCGCCCACCACCCGGCGCGGGCGCCTGCTCTATGGCACCCTCATCGGCTTGCTGATCTGCCTGTTGCGCAACTGGGGCGTGTACCCGGACGGAGTCGCTTTTGCGGTGCTGCTCGCCAATATTTTTGTCCCGTTGATTGATCTGACGACCCGGCCTGATGCTCCTTTAGCTCAATTTGACATATTCAGAGCCACGCCGCGACGCCAGGGTCAGGCGCAGCCCGCAGAGAATGGCGCGTCGGGAGAAAAATGATGCCTGCCAGCAAGACCCTGCTGCTTAACACGTTGCCGTTGCTGTTCATCTGCTGTGCCGCGATACTGGGCATTTATGCCTTGGGGAATTATTTCGAGGATACCATCACGCGCAACGAGCGCTTGCCCGTCCTTGAGCTCAGCGCCGAAGTGCTGCCGCTTGAATATGATAACGACCTGCTTGCCGACCGGATCAGTGTCAACATGCCAACCTGGTTCGGTACGCAGGCGGTAACCGAAGTGTATCGGGCGCGGCGCGGCGGAGAGCCCGTGGGCCTGTTATTCAATCCGGTCAGGAGCAGGGGTTACAACGGCGCCATGGAACTGGCTATAGGTATTCGTTACGACGGCACAGTGGCCGGCGTCAGGGTCTTGCAACACCGGGAAACACCGGGCTTGGGTGACCAGGTGCATCAGGCTAATTCTCCCTGGATACTCGACTTCAACGGCCGTTCCCTGGATAACACGCCCAGCGCTGCCTGGGCAGTGACCAGAGGCGGCGGCGACTTCGACCATATCAGTGGCGCCACCTCCAGCCAGCGCGCGGTCATCCGCGCGGTGGAACATGCACTGAATTACTACCATTCCAGCCGGGATGACTTGTTCAGGTAATCGCTAGCGCCAAGGCGCCTGAACCAATGCGATATTTTCCGATTTTTCTGGACCTCTGTGAGCGCCCCTGTCTGGTAGTGGGTGGTGGTGAAGTGGCCGCAAGAAAGGCACAGCAACTTTTGCGCGCGCAGGCCGACCTGACACTCGTTGCCCCTGGCGCCAGCGCCGAGGTTCAAGCTCTGGCACAGCAGGGCAAGGTGCGGCATGAAGCCAGGACGTTCCGGGCACAGGATGTTAACGGTTGTGCACTGGTGATTGCCGCCACGGATGACGAACAGGTAAATCGTGACGTCGCCGCAGCTGCCAAGGCCGCGCAGGTACCGGTGAACGTGGTTGACAGCCCGGCTTTGTGCAGCTTCATCATGCCCTCCGTGGTGGATCGGGACCCGGTGCAGGTCGCAGTGTCCACGGGCGGGGCCTCGCCGGTGCTGGCGCGGTTGTTGCGGACCAAACTGGAAACCCTGATACCGGCGAGCTACGGGCGGTTGGCCACGGTGGTGCGGGAGTTACGCGGGCGGGTAAAACAACGTTTCCCGGAATTTCGCGAGCGGCGTCGTTTCTGGGAAAACATCTTGCAGGGGCCGGTGGCCGAGATGCTGTTTGGCGGCCGCGAGCAAGCGGCGCTGGAAGCGCTGGAACGGGCGCTGGAAAACACTGCTCCGGCTGATCTCAAGGGCGGCGAGGTTTATCTCGTCGGCGGCGGCCCCGGCGACCCGGACTTGCTTACTTTTCGCGCCCTGCGGCTGATGCAACAAGCCGATGTGGTGTTGTACGACCGCCTGGTCTCTCCCGCCATAGTGGATCTGGCCCGTAAGGATGCACAACGGATTTACGTCGGCAAGCGGCACGACAGCCACACGGTGCCGCAATCCGAACTCAACGAAATGCTGGTGAGGCTGGCGCAACAGGGCCAGCGCGTGCTGCGCCTGAAGGGTGGCGACCCGTTTATTTTCGGACGCGGCGGCGAGGAAATTGAGGAACTGGCCGCGGCCGGCATTCCGTTCCAGGTCGTGCCGGGCATCACCGCCGCCAGCGGTTGCGCTGCTTACGCCGGCATTCCGTTGACCCACCGCGACTTATCCCATTCCTGCCTGTTTGTCACCGGTCACCTCAAGGACGGCAAGCTGGATTTCAATTGGCCGGCGCTGCTGCAGCCGAAACAGACGCTGGCTATCTACATGGGCATTAAGGGAGTCGATGTGCTGCAACAGAGCCTGCTGGAACAGGGAATGCAGCCGGACCTGCCTGCCGCCATCGTGCAGCAAGGCACCACCCCGGACCAGCGCGTCCATCTGGGTTCCGTCGCTACCTTAGCCAACATCGTCGCCAGGCAGGAAATCAAACCTCCATCCATGATCATCATCGGCGAAGTAGTAAAACTGCACGAAAAACTATCCTGGCTTTGATGGTTGCAGGCGGTCTTGGACTGCCCTGAAAATTGCCAATCACGGGGAAACCAGCAATCAGCCGGGCATTTCACTAACAATCAGCCGATGGGTTGACTAACAATCAGCCATACACTACAATAACAATCAGCCAGGGTGTTGACTAACAATTAGCCATACACTACACTAACAATTAGCCGCATTGACGATCAACAACTTTACCCTATGACCGACAACCTCCCGACTTCGACGGTTTAGCGCCTAATCTATCGGAAAATCCCTTGTAAATCAACGTGGGGTTTGGGGCAGGCCATTGTAGTGCCTAGTTGATATTTGTAACTTGACATCGCAGACG
>JAPORZ010000067.1 GCA_026709915.1 Gammaproteobacteria bacterium | reverse complement strand
ATGAGGACGAACACCATGACGACGAGGACGGCGATCATGACCATGATGAGGACGAGCATCACGACGACGAGGACGGCGATCATGACCATGGCGAGGACGAGCATCACGATGATGAGGAAGAAGAAGGCGGTGCGCGCATTGACATGGAACAGACCCGTTACGATTTTGTCGCAGCCTTCGATGATCCGTTGCCCGGCCTGAGCCGCGTCAAGATGCGCTGGGGCTATAGCGACTATCAGCACATAGAGGGTGAGGAAGGGTCAGGCACTCTGTTCGATAACGAAGAGTTGGAAGGCCGCGTCGAGTTCCTGCATGACCCCATCGGTGACTGGAGTGGTGCGCTTGGGTTCCACTATCGGCATCAGGACTTCGTCACCGCCGGCCCGGAGAGTTTTGTCCCGCTGTCGAACCTGGAGTCACTCGGGGTTTTCGTGCTGGAAAAAACGGACATCGGGCCGGTGCATATCGAGCTGGGCGCACGCTATGAACACCAGGATACAAGCGCACAGACAGAAGCCGGCGCCAACAACAGTCACGACCTGTTCAGCGCCTCCGGCGGTCTGAATTGGGATTATGCCCCGGGCTATCAGGCTGGTCTTTCCTTCGGCCATGCCGAGCGGGCGCCGGCGCTTGGCGAGTTGTATGCGAACGGCCCCCACCTGGCGACCACGACGTACGAGATCGGCGCCGCCGATCTGGCCAAGGAAAAGTCCAACAACATCGATATCTACTGGCGTAAGACGGCAGGGAAACTCACTGCTTCGGCGAACTTCTTTTATAACCGGATTGATGATTACATCTACTATCAGGAACAGGACTTGAACGGCGATGGTTTTGCCGACCGGGTGACGGAAAGTTTTGACGGCGACCCGGCTGACATCCTGGATGCGGGCGTCGATGAGGAGCTGTTTCTGGTTTATGTAAGCCAGGACGATGTGGAATTTCTGGGTTTTGAGGCGGAAACCCGGGCACGCCTCATGGATGATAACAACGGCAGGCTGGTGTTGCGGCTATGGGCGGACTATGTGGAAGGCGAACGCAGCAACAATATCAACCTGGCGCGCATCACCCCCTGGCGCTTCGGTTCGGGTCTCACTTACTCACGCGGCAACTTGTATGCGGCTGTCAACTATACGCGCGTGAACAAACAGGACAGCACCGCGCCGTTGGAGACGGAGACAGACGGTTATAACCTGCTGGATATCCATGCCGACTACACGTTCAGGGTAGGCGGCAACAGGGTCACGCTGTTTGCCCGCGGCTCCAACCTGCTGGATGAAGAGATACGCCGGCATATTTCCTTTGTAAAGGATGAGGCGCCGCTGCCGGGGCGTTCCGGCATCTTCGGTTTACGCATAGGGTTCTAGTACTAGCGCCGCTGAGAGCAAGTCTGCCAGAGCCCCCTCTCCCCCTGTGGGAGAGGGGGCAGGTGGAAGGTGGCCTGATAGCTTTTCCCACAGGCCGGTGTTATTCTGGCATGGTGAACTCGTCCCATCATGTCACTACTGCAAATCAAACTCAGCGCCGCCCTGGCGATCCTGGTCGTTGCCATCCTGGGTGGACTCATCCCGTTGCTGGCGGCGCGCCATCATGCCAGCCGCCGTTTTCTGTCACTCGGCAACGCTTTGGCCGGTGGCATATTCCTCGGCGCCGGGTTTATCCACCTGCTGCCGGAGGCCGGCGAGGCGCTGGCGGGCGTGGTCGATTATCCGCTGGCGCCGTTACTGGCCGCCGTGGGTGTCGTTGCGCTGCTGCTCATAGACCGGGTGCTGTTTGAAGCCAGCCACGCGAAAAGAGGGGGTGAGAAGCCGGAGGAGCGGCAGCCGATTTATCCCCTGGTGTTGCTGGTGGTGCTGTCGATCCACTCCATCATCGCCGGTATTGCGTTGGGGATCGAAACCGAGGTGGCGGCCTCCCTGCTGGTTATGATCGCCATCCTGTCGCATAAAGGCTCGGCCGCGTTTGCGCTGATCATCAGCGTGCAGGCGGCCGGCGCTGAGTGCCGGCGGCTGTTGCGCGTGCTCGCCATCTTCGCGGTAATGACTCCCGTGGGAATCCTGCTGGGTACGTTAGCCTCAGGGCTGTATGAGGGAGCGGCCGCGTTATTGATCGAGGGCAGCTTCAATGCGCTGGCCGCCGGCACGTTTGTGTATGTGGCCATCCTGGACGTGATCGACGCGGAAATGTATCGATCCGATGACCGTATCAAGCATTTCATGCGCAGTTCTCTGCTCGGTGACGATATGCCCATGCCAGAACATGATCGCGACCGCATTTACAAGTTTATCCTGATAGTCATTGGTCTCGCCGGCATGGGTGTGCTGGCGTTGTGGATATAGGCAAGGGTTGCTTGCCGGGCATGTTGCAGAAATGTCCGGATACAGAGCCGCTTACTTGTCCGGGATCAGTGGATCGGGAATGTCGTAGAAGTCGATCTCCACGCTTTGCTGGCCGCCGCGGATAAGCGTATCCACTTCCCGGGCGTTGGCGTCAAGGGGTAATTGAAACTCGCCCAGTTGTTCCATGCCTCTGTCCAGTTTCGATTTTGCCGACAGCACCGCCTCATGCAGGTCGGAGGAGTAGGGCAGCTTGTGTGCGCGCGGCGGTGTGCGCCCGGACAGATCCTTGATGTCTTTGACCCAGAGATACACCATCCCCTGCTCGCCGGTCATCTTGTCCGGTTGCACCACATCGGCGCCCACCAGACGAAAGCGTTGCGGCGGCAGGTCTCCACTCGGCCAGCCGAGCAGGGGTGGGAAGGACAGGTAAGTGACCACGTACAGCAGTGTGGTCACCACGATGGAACCGGCCTTGACCTGCCAGGACCAGTTGGAATACAGGTTAATGCTGAGCAGCAGCAGGGCCACCAGCACGTAAGCGGCAATCAGCCCGGTCATTCCCAATGCGTACATGTTTTATTCTCTGTGTTCTTCGTGGCTAAAGGTCACCTCTAATTTTTAGAGGTGCTCATATCAAACCGATACCAGTTGCTTGGGCAGGAAGCTGATGTCTGAGACCTTGCCGTCGATATTGATACGGAACCGGAACGCGGTTTTCTCCACGCCCACCTGCTCCAGCGTGATCGTATTGTAATACACGATCTCCAGGGTGGGGTTGACTTTTACCAGGCGCACCTGCACGTCAACGGGTTTTTCGGTTTCTGTGGCATAGTAATGCAGGTTGACGACATACTCGCCCCTGACCACGCCGCGAATGGTGATAACTTCCTGATTCAGCGGGTTTTGCAACGCCTCGCCGTTCACCACGATGGTATCGTTGATCAGCCCCCGGTCGTCACGGTCCAGGTGCAGCAAGCCGGCTTCCGTATTGCGGAACCAGACCACTCTGCCGTCCGGGTCCTCCACCCATACGTCAATGTCATCAGGGCTGTTATCCTCCCAGGTGATGGTGAGGATGTACTCTGCCTTGGGGTCGATAATACCGGACTTGGCCTCCGGGTTCATAAACATGATAGCCACGAGGAACAGGAAGGTAAAACCGAGCAGGGCGTTGAACAGCAAGTCCGTAAACGGGTCTGACTGGTAACGTCTGTAATTTTTCATGGCGCCGACCCGTGGTCACAGTCTCGGCAGCACGTGAATCTGGCTCAGGTGTTTGGTGGTGTCGATGAGTTCATCGGCGCCCTGGTCGAGCAGGTGGAACTGGGCGGCGGTGAGGATGCTGCATACCAGACCGGCAAACGTGGTATATAAGGCGGTGCCCATACCCGAACTCATCTCCTGTAAGATGCCCTGCATGGTGCTCACGTCAAAATCCGTGACGTTCACCACCGAGCCGAGCATCAGCACAAAACCGATGATGGTGCCGAGCAGGCCAAGTTTAATCATGATGTCGCTGAAGAACCAGCCCAGGTTATGCGGGTTCTTGAGTTTTGCCTCGAATACCTCGATCAACTCCTTGTTGCTGGTATCAAGCGCGTTGTTGCCGGACTGCCCGTCCTCGGTATGCGCCCGATAGCACAGGTCCAGCAGGTAGCGTTCGAGCAGGCAGTTTGGCAGTTTTTGCGTGTCGTCCAGGTACACAGCGCCATCTTTGACAGCAAGTTCGTGCCCGTGCGCCAATGCATAGACCTGCTTGGAGACGTTGAGCTCCCGGGAAATGAACCACGCCCGGCGCGCACAGTAAAGGGTGATGATGACAAATAACAGGCTTATCACCCAGGACAGTTTACTGCTGTCCCCCTGGTACAGCAGCAACAGCAGCTGTTCACGCAGGGCCAGGAACAGTCCGAAGCCCACCAGGCTGATCAGCATCAGCCATAACAGGAATAAATGATGTTCACCTTTTTTCATTGTTGCGTTTTCCTATGCCTGACCGCGCCAGGATTTGTTTATTGCCACTTCCCTGGATGCAACCCTGCGGGCTGCTGGCGCCGTGCCAATCGGCTGTCCTGCCGATTGGTCATTGTCTGCACTACTCCCTTATCACCACCCTGGCGCCCCGGGTAATATATTGTCTGAGTTCGATGATCTCCTCGTTGGTCAGCGCAACGCACCCTTCCGTCCAGTTGTGCGCCGCATGTATCCGGTTTTTCTCGTCCGTGAGCGGGCCTATGCCGTGCAGGCCGATGTACCCGCCCAGGCCGGTATCCTGAGGCGGCAGGCTATTACGCTTGTAGGCCAGGATAATCTGCTTGAATTCTGCCGCAGAAATGACCTCGTTCTGATAACCGCGCCAAGCGTCCAGTGGGTTAGGATAATCCAACTGAATGAAAAAATGAAATTTACTGTTGGATTTGAACCTGACGGCGCGGTAGGCGCCGGTGGGGGTTTTGTTATCGCCCGCGCGAATTTTGGCGCCTGGCGCGCCCTTGCCGTGGGCGATATGGTATTGTTTGATAACCTGCCGGTCTTGCAGGACCGACAGGGTGCGCCCGGATTTGCTGATCTCGATGTGGTAGGGCGATGCCGCCACGGGATGGCAGAGGCAAACAATGAGGATAAGGGACAGGCGCTTCACGGACTTTGTGCTATTGTGTATAAAAATCAGGTTGTTCGCATTTGTTCACCTTACCGGGTTTCAATTATACTAGTACTCTTTCCTAATATGAAAATCGGAGAAGCGGGTGCTGGAACTGGTCAAGTCAGGCGGGGTTTTAATCTGGCCGTTGTTGTTGTGTTCAGTGATATCGCTGGCGATTATCTGTGAGCGATTCTGGTCGTTGCAACGGAAACGCATTATCCCCGCGAACATGGTCAAGTTCGTTTGGGAATGGCATAAAAAGAAGAGCCTGGATGCGCAACGGCTGGACATGTTAAAGAAGAGTTCGCCGCTGGGACGGGTGCTGGCTGCCGGCCTCAGCAATATGGGGCAGAGCCGGGAAATAATGAAGGAGAGCATAGAGGAAGTGGGGCGTCATGTTGCCCATGATCTGGAACGTTACCTCAATACCCTGGGCACCATCGCCTCGATCTCGCCGTTGCTGGGGTTGCTGGGTACGGTGGTCGGCATGATCAAGGTTTTTGCGGTTATCACGACGCAAGGCGTGGGCGACCCCGCGGTGCTGGCCGCAGGCATCTCGGAGGCATTGATCACGACTGCGGTGGGCCTGACCGTGGCCATTCCCTCGTTGATGTTCTACCGCTACTTCCGCGGCCGGGTCGATGAACTGGTTGTTACCATGGAACAGGAAGCCATAAAACTGGTCGAGGTCATGCACCGGGAGCGAAAATGAACTTCCGTGCACAGCGTTACCGGGAAACAGACGTCAATATCACGCCACTTATCGATGTGGTGTTTTTGTTGCTGATCTTCTTCATGGTTTCCACCACCTTCGAACACGAGTCCGAGATCACGGTTGCCTTGCCGGAGGCCTCCGCAGAGCAGTTGCAGACCCGGGAGGACCTGATCCTGGTGCATATTGACGCCAATGAACAGGTGTATATCGGCGCTGAGCCCCTGGCCGGCGCCGGGGTGGCCGCTATCAGCGCGGCGTTGCGGGAACAGGCGGGTGAGACTGGCGCTATGCCGGTGGTGATCCGGGCCGATGCTGCGGTCAGTCATCAGGCCGTGATCGAGGTTATGGATGCCGCCAGGCAGTCCGGTCTGGTTAATATCGCGTTTGCCACCAGCATCCAGGCTGAAAAATGAGGCTGCGCCGCCCCGTGCGTCACCCGTTTTAGCGCTGGCGTGACCCGCTTGGCAAGTGCTATGTCGCTGCGTTTACGCTTGGAAAAAATATGGTATTCGGGGCATCCCCTGGCGTTGTTGCTGGCGCCGTTGGGCTGGTTGTATCTGCTGGCGCAGGCGTGCCGTCGGTTCCTGTATGCGCGCGGCATCCTGCCGGTGACCAGATTGGGCGTACCGGTTATCGTGGTAGGCAACCTGACGGTCGGCGGGACCGGCAAGACCCCGTTGGTTATCTGGCTGGCCCGGCGCCTGCAAGCCCGGTCGTACCGGCCGGGTATTGTCAGCCGCGGCTATGGTGGGGCGGCGTCGGCGTACGCGTCGGCGCTACGGGTCGAAGCAGACAGCGACCCGGCGCTGGTCGGCGATGAGCCGGTGTTGCTGGCGCAGCGTACCGGGTGCCCGGTGATGGTGGGGCCAAAGCGGGTACACGCCGCGCAGGCGCTGTTGCGGCAGACGGATTGCAACATCGTGCTGTGTGACGACGGCTTGCAGCATAGCGCACTGGCCCGGGACATGGAAATCGTGGTGGTCGATGGCGTGCGCCGCTTCGGCAATGGCCGTTGCCTGCCCGCCGGGCCGTTACGCGAACCACGTGCGCGCCTGAATACGGTGGACCTGGTTGTTGCCAACGGCCGCGCCGCGGACGGTGAGTATCTGATGGACTATACCGAACTGCCGGTGCAGTCCCTGGACGGTAGCCGCAGCAGGGAACTGGGCTGTTTTCGGCAGCAGCGGGTGCACGCGGTGGCGGCGCTCGGCAACCCCGAGCGGTTTTTCACCCTGTTGCGCCGCAACGGCATTGATATTGAGGCGCACGCGTTTCCCGACCATCACGGGTTCCGGCGCGCCGAGCTTGAATTCGGTGACGGCGCCGCCATACTGATGACGGAAAAAGACGCGGTGAAATGCCGGCGCTTGCGGCTTGACAACGCCTGGTATGTGCCGATAGACGCCACCTTGTTGCTGGCATTTGAACAAAAATTCATCCAATTAGTTGAGAATATAAACCATGGATAAGAACCTGCTGGAAATACTGGTGTGCCCGGTGACCAAGGGGCCGCTGATCTACGATCAGGAGAAACAGGAGCTGGTTTCCGTCAGCGCCCGGCTGGCGTACCCGATTCGCGACGATATTCCCGTTATGCTGGAGAGTGACGCGCGTCCGCTGAGCCAGGCAGAAATGGACCATTACCGACAGTGAAACAGCAGTTCCTTGTGGTCATCCCGGCAAGATACGCCTCCAAACGGCTGCCGGGAAAGCCCTTGCTCGAGTTCGATGGCCGGCCGCTGCTGCAACACGTGTACCAGGCGGCCGTCAACAGCAAGGCGGCGGAGGTTATCATTGCCACCGACGATGCGCGCATTGCCCGCGCGGCGCAGGGTTTCGACGCCAGGGTGGTGATGACCTCGACCTCACATCAATCCGGTACCGAGCGTATTGCCGAGGCCGTCACCGGCCTGCAATTACCCGCTGCCACCCTTATCGTTAACGTGCAAGGCGATGAACTTGGCTTGGCGCCGGCGCTGATCGACCAGGTCGCCGGCAATCTGGTTCAGCATCCCGACGCCGCCATGGCCAGCCTCTATGCGCCGCTCCGCTCAGCACAGGAGTTGCACAACCCCAACTGCGTAAAAGTGGTGACGGATGCCCGCGGCTATGCCCTGACGTTCAGTCGCGCCGCCATCCCTTGGCGCGCGCCCGACGCGCCTACGCCTGCGCCCGGTTATCGGCATATCGGCATTTATGCCTATAGCTGTGACTTTCTTGAGACGTACACGACACTACCCGTGTCGGCGCTGGAACAGACCGAACGCTTAGAACAGTTACGCGCGCTGTACCACGGCTACCGCATCCACCTGGAACAGGCGGCAGCAGCGCCGGGCATGGAGATTAATACGCCGGAGGATGTGGCAAGAGCGACCTACCTGTTGCGGTAGGTGATCCGGCCTTTGGACAAATCGTAAGGGGTCATTTCTACGGTAACGCGGTCGCCGGTGAGGATGCGGATGTAATTCTTGCGCATTTTCCCGGAAATGTGGGCAGTGATGATATGCCCGCTATCCAGTTCCACCCTGAACATGGTATTGGGGAGGGTTTCGATAATAGTCCCCTCCATTTCTATCTGGTCTTCTTTCGGCATGGTTCCTCGCGGTTTCTAAAAATCGGATTATGGCGTAAAAATCCGCTGAATGCCACATTTTACGAACAATAGCAGCCATTCCAGCCTGTCTGAGACGCCTTTGCCGGGGTCAGCGGGAACAATAGTGTTTGAGGATGCCCACAAAGTCGTCCCGCGCCATGGACTTGGCGCCCAGGCGTTCCAGGTGCGGGGAATGTATCTGGCAGTCGATCAGGCGGAAGCGGCGTTGGCGTAGCAGTTGTGCCAGACGCACCAGCGCCACCTTGGAGGCGTCGGTCTTGCGGCTGAACATGGACTCGCCGAAAAATACCTTGCCGATGACCACGCCGTAGAGGCCGCCCGCCAGCTCGCTCTCGTGCCAGCATTCGCAGGACAGCGCATGACCCAGGTGATGCAGCCTGAGGTAGGCTGCGGCCATGTCGGTGGTTATCCAGGTGCCGGTATCGTCGCCGCGCGGGGCTGAGCAGCCGCGCACCACATCGGCAAATGCCTGGTTGAAGGAAACCTTGAAGGTATTGCGTTTCAGCGTCCGGGCCAGACTGCGGTTGATGCGGACCTGGTCCGGCTCCAGTACGCAGCGCGGGTCCGGCGACCACCACAGTAGCGGCTGCCCTTCACTGTACCAGGGAAAAATACCGCGCCGGTAGGCAGTTAACAGCGTGGCCGGTTCAAGATCGCCGCCGATCGCCAGCAGCCCGTCCGGGTTGCGCAACGCCGAGGAGACCTCCGGGAAATCCGCGCCGATAACGTTATCTGCGACCCAATAGAACCGGCCGGCGTTAAAAACTTCCAAAGAACTCCACCAGCAGGCGGTTCACCGCAGCCGGCTCCTCCAACATGAACCAGTGTCCTGCGTCCTCGAGGCGCTCATAGCGCCAGGGACCGGCGACATTGATAGCGGACTCCTGCATCTGTGGCTCCTTCAGGAACGGATCGCCACTGCTCCAGATACCCATGACCGGCATATCGATCAACGGGTAGTTAAGGCCACTGTGCAGACCGCCCCAGCCGCGGGTATTGGCGCGGTACCAGTTCAGCGCCGCGGTCAGCGCGCCGGGACGGGACAGGTCGCGGATAAAGTGTTCCTGATCGCCGCTGTGGCGGGTGAGGCGTCGGAAGAAGTCCCAGTCATGCGCTTGCAGCGCGGTTTCTGCGATCCCGGTCTTGTTGAAGAAGTCAAAATACCAGGATGCTTCCCGCTGCTCGATGGTATCCCAGCCGGGGTTGCCCGAAGAGCCCACCGACATGACTACCAGCTGTGCAAAGCGTTCCGGGGTATGCGCCGCCATGAACCAGGCCAGCCCGGCGCCGAAGTCATGACCGACCAGCCGCGCCCGCGCAATGCCCAGTTCATCCATGATGGCGATGATGTCCGCAGCCAGCAGGTCGATGCGGTAGTGTTCCACGCCCTCGGGCCGGCTGGCGTTACCGAACCCGCGCTGGTCCGGGACGATGACCCGATAGCCAGCGTCGGCCACCGCCTGCACCTGATAGCGCCAGACCGTGCGTGCATCCGGGAAACCATGCAGGAACACGACGGCAGGCCCGTCTCCATGCACGGTGACCGGAAACTCCAGGCCGTTCGCCGCCACGGTCCTGGAATGCGCCGCCATGTCGAAAGGCGCAACAATTTCCTGCTCCTGCGCGCCGGTCTGACAGCACAGCAGCAGCGCTAGCGCACCGATAAATCTACGGCATTGAGAAAGTTTGCCCGACATGCTCCGTAAGATATACCCTTACCTGAAAAAAAGCCAGTTGATTAAGGCTACCGCTAAAAATTAGAGGTGGACTCAAGGCTGCATCTAAAAACAATGCTATTATGTAACCATCCAAAACACAGGTTCACAGGTTGAAACGTCTGCTCTACATCATGCTTGGCGCGTTGCTGGCCCTGCTTGGCAACTACTGGTTCACCAGTTCCCAAAAGCCTGATCTGCAACGCCTGTACATGCAGAGTATGGCCGTGGAGAACCAGCCGCCGGTGGTATTCATCCACGGCATCCTGGGCAGCAAACTCAAGGACGAGAGCACCGATCAGGAGCTTTGGTTCGGCCCGCTGTGGCGACTGTTGTTCCATGACCATGCAGAGTTGGCTCTGGCAATAGACCCGGCCACGCTGGAACCGCAAGCCGGTTCACTCAAGCCCTTCGCTATCGCCGATAATACTGCCGGCAAGGACTATTACGGCAACGTAATGCGCACCTTAGAGGAGGTGGGCGGCTATGAGCCGGCGGTTCCCGGCCAGGCCGTGCGCGCGGGCGCCAAGTATTACTACCCGTTCTACTACGACTGGCGCCTGGATAACGCACACAATGCCGCGCGTCTGGCAGATTTTATCGACCAAATCAGGCAGGATTTTGGTGACCCCGACCTCAAGGTGGATATCATCGCCCACAGCATGGGCGGCCTGATTGCCCGTTACTACATCCGTTACGGGCGTACCGATGTGCTGGACAGCAATGACTTTCCGGTGAACATGTACGGGGGCGAGCGGGTGCGGCGCGTCATCCTGCTGGGCACGCCCAACCTGGGTTCGGTGAAGATACTGAACGCGTTCATCGACGGCATACAGGTTGGTTTTCGCAAGATCGGCACAGAAATACTGGTGACCATGCCGAGCATGTACCAGTTGTTGCCGCACCCCCTTAATAACTGGATCGTTACCGCTGCCGGCGCGCCCCTGGATCGTGATATTTTCGATGTGGACACCTGGCGCCGCTTCGGCTGGTCGATCTTCGCCGAGGATACTCGCGCCCGTATTCTGTCCCGCTTTGAATCTGCCGCTGCCGGCGAGGTTTATCTCGACACCCTGGAGCTGTATTTCGGAAAGTCGCTGGCGCGCGCCCGGCGTTTCGTGTGGTCGCTGACCGTGCCGCTGCCGGACGAGCATCCCAAGTTAATCGTCTTTGGCGGCGACTGCACCCTGACCCCGGCCCGCATCCTGGTCGAGGAAGTGGGTGGCATCTCGGAAATACGTCTGTACCCCGATGAAGTCGCCCAACCCGTCCCCGGGATGGACTATGACGCCCTGTTGCTGGAACCCGGCGACGGCGCCGTCACCAAAGCCTCGCTGCTGGGTCGCGATACCCTGGATCCCAGCGTTCCGCGCCATCAATACAGTTTCTTCCCGTTGCACCACGCCTTTCTGCTGTGTGAACAACACGACAGCTTGACCGGCAATATCAGTTTTCGGGATAACCTGTTGAATACTTTGCTGTCGATTGATTAGGAACGCCCTATGATAACCTCTAAAAATGTCTTCCATGACATTTTTAGAGACGGAAACAAAAAAGTATGATTTTTCATTTCCCTCATTGCGTCCATCCGTGGACGCAACCCTACGGGCAGCTATCGCTGTGCAAATCGTCTATCCTGACGATTTGTCATTTTCAAGCACTTACGTGCTTAAAAATGGCAGCATATCCTTATGCTGCACGGGTGCCTCTAATTTTTAGAGGCACCCTTATGCGTAACATCCTGTACAAAATGAGAACGCCGGCGCAGTCAATACTGCTGGTACTGTCGTTATGCAGCCTGACAGCGCCGGCGCTGGCGCGTACCGCCTTGCAGGACGAGCAAGCCCTGCACCCGGATAATATCGTCTTCCTGGAGCAGAACTGGGATGCGCGCGACCGGCAGTGGTTCTACCACTTGAACCAGGGTTCCAACCTGTTGTCCTACGACCTGTTCCTGCACCTGGAACAGTACGACAGCCAGGAATTGTTGCGCGAGCCGCTGCACATGATGCGCTTCGGCTTTCTGCCGGGGGTGGAGTCGGGCACGAACCCGGATGCCTTGCCCATCGGTTTTGCCCGTGATGGGGACAATGTGGGCCTGACCTGTGCGGCTTGCCATACCCAGCATATTCGTTATGACGGCAAGCTGTTGCGTATTGACGGCGGTCAGGCCATGCTTGATTTGCCGTTGTTCCTGCACCACCTGGAACAGTCCCTAACAGCTGCCATCAATGACAGTGCCAAGTTGACGAGGCTGGGCCGGCGCTACCATGGGGAACGCGCCTCGGCGCAGGAAATTCTGGCGCTCAAGACCCTGTTACAGGAGGATCTGGCCCGCATCCGCGACAACAATCGCCGCAACCACAGCCCGGCGGCCTACGGCTACTCGCGCCTCGATGCCTTTGGCGCCATCCTCAACAAGGGTTTGGCGCTGACCGGCGTTAACGACAATTTCAATGAACCGGACGCCCCCACCAGCTACCCTTACCTGTGGGATACGCCCCAGCATGACTACGTGGAATGGAACGGGTCGCAGTCCAACTCCCATATCGGCGCGCTGGCGCGTAACATCGGCGAAGTGATAGGTGTGTATGGCCGGGTGCAAACCACGCCTGCGACCTGGTTGTATTTCTATGACGCCGGTTATCCCTCGACGGTGCACACCAAGAACCTGCGCGCGGTGGAAAAGAAAGTGGCCGCATTGCATTCCCCGCAATGGCCGGATATTTTCCCGGCCATTGATGAAGAGCAGGCAGCCCGCGGCCGCACGCTGTACCAGCAGTACTGCCTGAGTTGCCACCAGGATATTGACCGGACTGACCCGCAACGCCGCATCAAAGTGCGCATGAGCAGCCTGGAAAAGCTGGGAACCGACCCTAAAATGGCAGCGAACGTCCTTGAAATGCGTGGAAAAACCGGCATCTTCGAGGGTAAGCCGCGTTTTTATCTGGTCGGCCAGGTTATGGGTGCGGAGGAACCGGCCCTGTTTGTTGCCAATAACCTGATGGGCGGCGTGCTCAGAAACAATCCGTTGCAAAGCCTGCTGGCGATCCGGGATTCGAAAAAGCTGGGGCATCCGGAGGTTATCCACCCGCCGAAATACCTGGACGGCGAAATCCTCGCACGCGGCGAGGAGGTCTCCGACCGCGCCCTGCTGGCCTACAAGGCGCGCCCGTTGAACGGTATCTGGAGCGCCGCCCCCTACCTGCACAACGGCTCAGTGCCCAATCTGTATGAACTGCTGCTGCCTGCCGCCGCACGCAGCAAGACGTTCTATATTGGTTCCTGGGAATACGATCCGGTCAAGGTCGGCTATGTGAGCGGCCCCGCCCCCGGCGCGTTCCTGTTCGATACCCGCCTGCCGGGCAATAGCAATGCCGGTCACGAATACGGCGCCGGTGCAGACGGCCTGCCAACGCTAGGCGAGGAGGAGATCCGGGCGCTGGTGGAGTATATGAAGAGTTTATGAGCTTATGACTGATCGGTTCAGGATACTCGTTGCGCTCGTATCGGTGTGTCTCGTGGTTGCCTGCACCCGGGTTGACCACAGTGAAGAGCTGTTGCGCGACGATGAGGTGGGGCAGGGCGCGGCCACCCGCGCCAGCTTTGAAAAGCTGGTGGAGGCATACCGTACCGAGTATGTGGCGCGCGGCGCCCACGCCAAGGCCCATGCTTGTGTGCGCGCCTATTTCGATGTGCTGCCCGACCTGCGCGCTGAGTTTCGTCACGGTGTATTTGCCGAACCGGGCCGGCGCTACCGCACCTGGGTGCGGTTTTCCAACGGCCATTACGACTTGCGGGCCAGCCCTGACCACAAAAACGACGCCCGGGGCATGGCGCTCAAGCTGTTGGAGATAGACGGGGAACCGCTTGAGCAGGACGGCGTCAACGGCCCCACGCAAGACTTCCTGATGGCCAACACGCCCGTATTTTTTGTCAGGAACATGCCCGATTACAACAGCTTCATCGCCAACCCGGAAGACCTGAAGAGTTTTTTCTTTCCTGGCTGGAATCCGTTCAAGTGGCGCATAAGGGAAGTATTTGCCGGGAAACAGGTGCTGTCGCCAGCGCCTGCGAGTGTGTTGGACCCGATGTATTTCAGTATAACGCCTTACAAGCTGGGGCCGCGCAATATCAAATTTGCCGCGCGTCCCTGTCACGCTCGCCCGGTGCAGGAGTCAGCCATTGCTGAAACCGGGGATCATTCCTCCGGGGCTGATTCGTCCGGGGCTGATTTTTTAGGGGAGCAACTACGGGCGGAACTGGCGCACACCGGCGCCTGCTTCATCTTCCAGGTGCAAGTGCAGGACCCGGATGCACAAGCAATGTCTCTGGACGACGCCACCCGGGCCTGGCCGGAACAGGAGGCCCCGTTTGTCCCGCTGGCGACCCTCAGTATTCCCCGGCAGGACTTCTCCGGTGAGGAACAGGCGCAATTCTGCGAAAACCTTGCGTTTGCTCCCTGGCACGCCCTGCCGGCACACCGCCCGCTGGGGCAACTGAATCGCCTGCGCCGCCACGCCTACCCCGCTTCCTCGGACTACCGGCATGCACAGAACGAGGCGCAGATACCCGACGCGGTAGCGTATTGGGAGGCGGGCGGCGGCGCTAGGGGTAACCTCTAAAGGCCACCTCTAAAAATTAGAGGTTACCTAAAATACCCTCCGTGGCATTTTTAGAGACGCCCTGCCGGCTCCTTGAACGGCAGGTGGGTTTTCAAAGCCTTGATGTATGTATCCAACTGCGCGGTTTCCCGTTGCAGGAAGTCATCAATGGCCAGCCGGAAGCGCGGGTGGCGGATCCAGTGGCCGGACAGCGCCAGCTGCGGCTCAAAGCCGCGGTTCAGCTTGTGTTCCCCTTGCACCCCGGCATCGACTGCGCGCAAGCGGTGTTGCAGGCAATGCTCGATGGTCTGGTAGTAGCACAGTTCGAAATGCAGGTTGGCCAGGTAGCGGTTGCAGCCCCAGTGGCGCCCGTACAAGGTAGCATCGCTGAGCATGGCAAAGGCCCCGGCGACGTATTGCGCGCCCTGTCTGGCCAGAATTAACAAGGTGTTGTCCGGCATGGTTGCGCTGAGGTGGTGAAAGAAGTCCAGGGTCAGGCGCGGGCTGCCCCAGCGCTGGTAGAAGGTGTTGCAGTAAAATTCGTAGAACACCGCCCACTGTTCCTCACTGATGTCGGCGCCGCCCAGACGTAAAATTTCCACCTGCTCATCTTGTACCGCGCGGCGTTCGCGCTTGATCTGTTTGCGTCGCTTTGAGGTCAGACTGTGCAGGAAGTCGTCGAAATCCTCGTAATCACGATTATGCCAGTGGAACTGGCAGGTGCGACGCGGCAACAGGTCATTGTCGGTGAACAGGGCCAGGTCATCTTCCTCTGTGAACAGGCAATGGAATGAGGACAGGCGCGAGCGCTGCGCCAGTTGTGCCGCCGTCTGCACCATCAGAGCCTTGAGTCCGCGCGGGTTAGCGGCGCTGCGGTCGATAAGAATACGCGGGCCGCGTACCGGGGTAAACGGAATGGCTGCTACCAGTTTGGGATAATAGTTGCCGCCGGCCCGTTGATAGGCGTCGGCCCAGGTCCAGTCAAACACAAACTCCCCGTGCGAGTTGTCTCTGAGGTAAAGCGGCATGGCTGCGACCAGGCGTTCGTCCGCAGTCTTCGCCAGCAGGTGGCAGGGCTGCCAGCCGTGTCCCTCCAGGCACTTGCAATGCTCCAGCCCGTGCAGGAAGTCGTAGCGCAGAAAAGGGTTGCCGCCATAGTCCAGCCGCTCCCACGCGGCCCTATCGACCTGCTCAAGGCGGTCTGTTTGTGTGATGGTCACTTCCATGGGCAAGGTCAGTCTTTAAGGGCTTTTGAATAGTCCGTCAGGCATTTGCCGCGCCGGTTTGCGCCAGCCTACCGCGGCCTGGTTACAGCCGTCCGGTATCAGGTTGAAAGAGTGCCAGTCCCGGGTCACCCGCCGGGCGCCGCCTTGTTACTCGCCGCCCTTGGTATATAACGGGAACGGCATCACGTTTTGCCCCTTGGCGTCGTATTCCACGATCTTGGCGACACCTTGCTTGTCCATTTCGTCGATACGGATGACCGAGTGCATGGGGATATAGGTACGGGTAACGTGGCTGAATTCGCTTTGCAGATTTTCCTCGGTCGGGTCCACCACCAGCGAGTTCTTGCCACCGAACACCAGCTGCTCCATTTCGATAAAACCAAACATGGCGCCCTGCTGCACGCTGCGCGCGTACATTTCGTAAACTTTTCCCTGATTATGAAAAATGACTTTGTAAATCGGTTTTTTCGACATGGTTGCTGCTGCTCTTTATTGGGCCATGTGTATTATAACCCGAATACAATGGCTACTGCCGCGCGCACGCGCCGTTTGTGATAATGTCTGTCTTTTTTCATCGGACCCGTCTGCGTTACATGCCCCAGGTAAAGCCACTACGGCGCGCGTTGCCATTTCTGCGCCCCTACACCGGCAGGATGTTGTTTGCGTTAATCTGCCTGACCGTGGCGGCGCTGGCGGCGCTGGCTATGCCGGTGTCCATCAGGCTGGTGGTGGATTACGGTTTTTCCAATGCCAACGGCCAATCCATAGACATTTATTTTGTTGCGCTGCTGTTGTTGTCTGTGATCTATGCGCTGTCTTCGGCGGCGCGTTATTACACGGTGATGTGGATCGGCGAGCGAGTGGTCGCCGATATCCGCAGCGCAGTTTACCGGCATGTGCTGCGCATGGACGCGGCTTTTTTTGAGGTAACCCGGTCCGGTGAAGTGCTGTCCCGGTTGACTACGGACACCACCCTGGTGCAGTCAGTGATCGGGGCCGGGGTTTCCATCGCCTTGCGCAGCGCCTTTATCTTAAGCGGCAGTCTGGTCATGTTGCTGGTCACCAGCCCCCGGCTCAGTATCCTGTTATTCGGGCTGTTGCCGCTGGTGGTGTTGCCGGTCCTGGTGTACGGCCGGAAGGTGAGAAAGCTGTCCCGGGAAACCCAGGACCGGGTGGCCGATTCCAGCGGCATTGCCGGGGAGGTATTAAATGCCATACAGGTGGTGCAAGCCTTCACCCTGGAGGCTGTGCAGGGGCGCCGTTTTAACGAGGCGGTAGAGCGTTCCTTCGTCGCCGCGCGGCGGCGGCTGTCGGTGGGGTCGCTGCTGTCCGGCCTGGTCGTGTTATGCTCATTCAGCGCCGTCGTGTTTGTGCTGTGGAGCGGCGCCCGCTCGGTCATCGACGGCAGCATCAGCGCCGGCACCCTGGTGCAGTTCCTGTTTTACGCCACCCTGGTGGCCGGCAGCACCACCGCGATAGGGGAGGTCTGGAGCGATGTACAGCGAGCTGCCGGCGCCATGGAGCGCTTACTGGATATCCTCGACAGTCGTCCGGCCATCACCAGCCCCGACGCCAGTCGCCCGTTTCCTGCCAGCGCCAACCATCACCTCGTGCTGGACCGGGTGAGCTTCAACTACCCGTCCCGCCCCGGGCAGTTGGCGCTGGGCGGCTTGTCGCTGGATATCAGCCCCGCTGAGACCCTGGCCCTGGTGGGTCCGTCCGGCGCTGGCAAGAGCACGGTGTTTCAGCTACTGCTGCGGTTTTATGATCCGGTTGAGGGGCAAATCCGGCTGGACGGCGTTGATATACGCGATCTGGACCTGCGCGCGCTGCGCCGGCGGGTTGGCATCGTGCCGCAACAGACGGTGTTATTTGCCGACAGCGTGCTGGAGAACATCCGTTGCGGCCGGCCGGACGCTACGGATGCGGCAGTGGTCAAGGCAGCCACCGCGGCTTATGCAGACGATTTCATCCGGCAACTGCCGGAAGGCTACCACACGTTTCTGGGAGAAAAAGGCGCGCGTCTGTCCGGCGGCCAGCAACAACGCATCGCCATCGCCCGGGCCATATTGAAAGACCCGCCGTTGCTGTTGCTGGACGAGGCCACCAGCGCCCTGGATGCAGAAAGCGAAAACCTGTTGCAACAGGCGTTACAGGAATTGATGGCAAACCGCACGGTCATCGTCATCGCCCACCGCCTGGCCACCGTGAAAAAAGTGAACCGGATCATCGTCATGGACCAGGGCCGGATCGTCGATAGCGGCAACCACGACAGCCTGAGCACCGGTGCCGGCATGTACGCGCGGCTGGCAGAGTTGCAACTCACCCCAAATATGCAATAAGCAGCAGTTGACTGCCCTGACATGACGCTATGCGGAGTTGCAGAGTTTCGGAAGTTGTGTACCGGGGCTTTCTCCCATATCATAGCGTCAACCCCGTGAGGAGAGATGGCCGAGTGGCTGAAGGCGCACGCCTGGAAAGTGTGTATACGTTAATAGCGTATCGAGGGTTCGAATCCCTCTCTCTCCGCCAACTACCACAGGGGGGTCAACGACCCCCCTGTGGTAG
>JAPORZ010000060.1 GCA_026709915.1 Gammaproteobacteria bacterium | reverse complement strand
GGACGCAATGAGGGAAACGAAAAATCACATTTTTTCATTTCCGTCTCTGTTTATGTGCCACGGAGGGCATTTATAGAGGTTACCATAAATCAATCCCCGGAAAGATTCCTGCCAGGTTGATGTTTGCTTCCACTACGTCAGCCAGTCGTTCAAGCTGGCGTTCTCTCAGGTCGTGGTAATCCGGCGCCTGCGCTTGTGCCAGACCGGCCCATTGCAGCAAGGCCGCACAGGCGGCGCCGGCATCGAACAGGCCGTGCAGATAACATCCCAGAATTTGATTGTCTGCGGAGATGGCGCCGTCCTGCCGGTCCGGCATTAGCAGCGCCGGGTTTTCCAGTGCTGCTCCTTGCGTGACCCCGGCGTGTATCTCGTAGCCGCAGGCCGGGGTATTATCCAGCGCCAGACGCGCGCGTACCTGTCGCAGTTGTTTCTGCGGGCGCAGTTCTGTCTCCATGCGCAACAACCCAAGCCCCACGCTGCTGCCCGGTTTGCTTTCTATACCATGCGGGTCGGCGATAACGTCGCCCAGCATCTGATAGCCGCCGCAGATACCGATGAGCTTGCCGCCATAGCGCAGGTGCCGATAGATGGCCGGGAGCCAGTGGTGGTCGCGCAGCCATTGCAGGTCGGCGCGCACGTTTTTGGTGCCCGGCAATATAATCAGGTCTGCCGGCGGGGGCGCCGTGCCGGCGCCGATGAACCTGAAATCCACCTGCGGGTGCAGGCGCAACGGGTCGAAGTCAGTATGGTTGCTGATACGGGGGAACACCGGCGCGATGACCTTCAGGGCCGACTCCTGCGGGGGCATGTCCGTGGCTGTGGAGATGGCATCTTCCGCATCGAGGTGCAAGCCGTGCAGGTAGGGCAACACGCCCAGTACCGGCTTGCCGGTTTCCTGTTCCAGCCAGGTCAGTCCCGGCTGCAACAATGCCATATCGCCGCGGAACTTGTTGATGACGAAGCCAATCACCCGGCGCCGTTCCGTCTCGCTGAGCAGGGCCAGGGTGCCGACTAAGTGCGCGAATACGCCGCCCTTGTCAATGTCGGCGATCAGCGCCACCGGGCAGTCGGCGTGCTCGGCAAAACCCATATTGGCGATGTCCCGATCACGCAAGTTGATCTCCGCCGGACTGCCGGCGCCTTCCACCACGATATACTTATAACGCTGCTGCAAGCGCCGCCAGGATTCCATTACCGCCTGCAGCAATGCCGGCTTCCTTTCATGGTACGCTACCGCGTCCAGGGTTGCATCGACCTGACCGTGGACAATGACCTGGGCGCCGATGTCGGTATTCGGCTTGAGTAACACCGGGTTCATATCATTGGCAGGCTCCAGCCCGCAGGCCTGGGCCTGTAATGCCTGGGCGCGGCCGATTTCCCCGCCCTCGACGGTTACTGCGGAATTCAAGGCCATATTCTGCGGCTTAAAGGGCACAACGGACAGCCCGGCGCGGGCCAGCACCCGGCACAACCCGGCTACCAGAATACTTTTTCCAGCATCCGAGGTGGTGCCTTGTATCATTATGGTTTGAGCAGGCATTACCAAGGGGAATATATTTGAGATGGACAGTATAGGGCAGATAGCCGCAATCAGAGAAAAAATACGGCCATGGGTCAATGGCTGTGTTGCAGTTTCAGCAAACTCTGCGAATGACCTCCGTGGCATTTTTAGAGGCGCCTTGTTGCCGGCAGTTTTTGCGCTGGCCGCAAATAGTGCCGTTGGCGTCGAGGCCATTTCGGTGGTTGATGATATTGGCAGGACCGTGACCCTGGAACGTCCGGCCGGACGCATCGTCAGCCTGGCCCCGCATGTCACCGAGAACCTGTTTGCCGCAGGGGTGGGTGAGCAGGTGGCAGGAGTGGTGAGCTACAGTGACTACCCGCCTGCGGCGCGCCGGCTGCCGTTGGTGGGCGGGTATAACAATATCAGTATCGAAGCGATCCTGGCGCTGCAACCGGACCTGGTCATCGCCTGGAAGGAGGGCAACCAATACCAGCAGGTAGAGCGCTTGATGAAACTGGGTGTGACCGTGTTCGTCACCGAACCAAGCCGGCTTGAAGATGTGGCCGGGGATATCGTCAGATACGGCATCCTTGGCGGCCGGGAAGCTCACGCCCGGCGGGTTGCACAACAGTACCGCGCCAGCCTCTCCCGGTTGCGAAACCAGTACTCGGGGCTGGAACAAGTCAGCGTGTTCTACCAGGTCTGGCCCAACCCGCTGATTACCGTTACCGACCGGCAGCTCATCGGCAAGGTCATCCGCTTGTGCAGTGGCAGAAACATTTTTGCCGGGCTGGACACCCCTACACCGCAGGTCAGCACGGAAGCTGTGCTCACGGCAAACCCCGACGTGGTCATCGCCAGCGGCATGAACGAAGCCAGGCCGGACTGGCTGGATGAGTGGCAGCGCTGGTCTTTCCTGAACGCAGCCAGGTACGCCAACCTGTTTTTCATAGACCCTGACATCATCCAACGCCACACGCCCCGCATCCTGCTGGGCGCGCGGCAGCTATGCGAAATCCTGGAACAGTCGAGAAAAAACATCAGCGCCGCCAGACCCGCGGAAACCGCGCATTGAGCGGCTGATTTTCAAAGGCGCTCTGCAGCGAGGCCTTTCAGTTCCAGGGGCAATCCGGCGACCATCAGGTACACCTTGTCGGCGCGGGCGGCGAATAACTGGTTTACCCGGCCCAGCAAATCACGGTAGCGGCGCCCCAGTTCCGTTGCCGGGACCACTCCCAGTCCGACCTCGTTACTAACCACAATCCAGCGGGTGTCCAGCTTCTCATAAAGATCCAGCAGCGCCTCGGCGTGAGCCAGGATTGCCGTCTCGGCGTCGGCTTCGTGTTCCTGCGCCAGCAGCAGGTTGCTGATCCAGACGGTCAGGCAATCAAGCAGCACCGTGTCATGACCGGCCAGTGCGGCTGGAATGGCTGCGGCCAGTTCCAGTGGCTCCTCTAAGGTGCTCCAGGATGCGGGACGACGCGCCCGGTGCGCGCGGATACGGCGCCTGAGGTCATCATCCAGGGGCTCAGCGGTAGCGACAAACAAGGTCTGCTCACCTTGTCGGGCGAGAGTTTCCGCGTAGGAGCTCTTGCCGGCACGCGCCCCGCCCAGCACCAGCGCCAGTTCTTTGCGCTGGTTATGACGCATTGCAGGCGCCCCCGGGCGCTGCTGCCTGAACATCTTCCAGCGCGCGCAGTAAACGCCGGCAGTCCGCAAGCACACGCACACCAAGCCTGATATGTTCGGGCAACCCGAAAGATGTACAGTCGCGCACGCACAAGCCGTGTTCCAGTAGCAGGATGCGGCGCAACGCGCGTGCATCACCCACTGTTACCAGCAGGAAGTTGGCTGACGACGAAGTACACGAAAAGCCCATTCTGTGTAATTCCCTGTGCAGGAACTCTCTGCCGGCGCAAGCGGCTTCCCGCCCCATGACCACATGTTGAAGGTTTTCCAAGGCGGCGATCCCTGCAACCTGCGCCAGCGAATTGACGCTCCAACTATAAGCAAACGCGCCGATACGCGCCCGCACCTCGGGGGCGGCAAGCAGGTAACCCAACCGCAACCCCGCCAGGGCATGGTCCTTGGTCATGGAACGCAGCAACACCACGTTTTCACGTTGCAACAGGCGCCGGCTGTCCCAGCGTCTGTCAACAAAGGACAGGTAGGCCTCGTCCAGCACCAGCAAACCGTGTTGCTGCACTGCTGCGGCAAGCTGTGTTACCGAGTCCTCACTCAGGTAAGCGCCGGTCGGGTTGTTCGGATTGCCCAGAAAAACCAGCGCCGGTTGTATTTCCATGAGTAAATCAAGCGCGGCGCGCAAGTCCCAACGGAAGGCGCTGCCGGGCCTTGTGCAAACAAACGCAGGCGCGACGCCTTGTATATGGCAAGCGGCTTCGTACTCACCAAAGGCCGGTGCAAAAATCACCGCCCGGGCGCCGGGTTGCAGACAGGCGCGCGCGAGCAGGTGTATCAGTTCTGTAGCACCGTTGCCGACCAGAATATGTTCCGGCGTCAGTCCCAGGTGGGCGCCCAGCGCGGTGCGCAGTTGCAGACAGTCAGGGTCCGGGTACGCGGCCGGGTCCACCTGACGAATGGCGTCAAGCACGCCCGGCGCCGTGCCCAATGGATTGATATTGGCGCTGAAATCCAGGATGTCTGCCGGCGCCAGCCCCAGCTGTTTCAGTTCCGTGTAGTTCAGGCCGCCGTGTACGGTAGTGTCCATATCATTTCCCGCCCAGGGCCAACAGACACAGGGTCGTCAGCGCTCCCAGCGCTGCAGTTAAGTATGCCAGACGCACGGCCTGGCCGACAGCTGCCGCATCGGGTCGGCACAGACCGTTGCCGATCAGGTAATGGCCGGTTTTTTCCAGGGCTACACCAAGCAACCCGGACATGGCGCCCAGCGTCCAACCGGCGTTGGGGCTTTCCGTCAAGCCATGATCGCGACGCATTATTTCCCAGCCGCGGCGCACAGATATGCTCCTGGCATGTTCAGCGCTGTCGTTATGGGCGGCGCGCTTGAATAACACGGTAACCAGACCCGCCGCCAGCAACAGCAACGCACTGAGACGAGCCGGAACCAGATTGATGATATCGTCGAGTTTTGCTGAAGTCTTACCCAGGTATTCGTATTTGCCGTGATAGCCTATCATGCTGTCCAGGGTATTTACGGCCCGGTATGCAAACGCGCCAGGCAGACCCAACAAGGCAAACGCCAGCCAGGGTGCGATATAGCTGTCCGTGGTGTTCTCGCCCACCGATTCGATGGCTGCTGCCGCAATCAGTGGTGGGTCCAGTTTCTGCGTGTCGCGACTCACCAGATGCTGCAGGCTACGACGCGCGGCATTCAGGTTGCCGGCCACCAGCAAGCCCCGGGTGGTCTGTGCGGCCTGGCCGAGTCCGGTTACCGAAAATGTTGTTTTGAGCAGCAACGCACCGCCCAGCAGGTAGGGGATGGCGCCGAGTTCGCGCAGTCCGCGAGCTGCCAACCAGGCTGCCAGGCCGAACAGGGACGGCAGCAACAAGGCGATGCCGGCGCCTGCCAGCAAGGATATTGCGTTACCTGTCATGGGCGACAGTCGTTCCAGCAAGGCAATGAGTTTACCCATCCACACTACCGGATGGAGCGCCTCCGGCGGTTCCCCCAGGGTGCAGTCAAACACCAGCGCCAACAACAGCATGGCGCCGCCGAGATACCACTCCCCCGGAACTATCTGCCAGCCCATCAGGGCACCAGAAAGAATTGTGGCATGGACAGGAACCCGACCGACAGGAAACAGGCCAGGGTCAGCACTGCCGTCTCCACAATCTCGTTGACGGCGCCGTAAACATCGCCGGTCAAGCCGCCCAGTTGTCTTGCGGCCCAAGCGCCGCTGAGCCAGGCCACAAGGCTGGCTGCCAGCAGCAGGAGCAGGCCCATAACACCCGCGATCAGCAGGCTTGCCGACAGCGCACAGATAAAACCGAACAACAGTTGGTGGCGGCCGCCCGACCTCAGCAGGGCCGTGCCCAGCCCGGCGCGGCGCGCGTAGGGGTAAAGTTCCATGACCAGTAACATGGCCCAGCGCGACAGGCATGGGAACAAGAGTAGTACCGGCAACCTGAGGGTTTGCACCAGGCTGGCTACGGCCACGCACTTGATGAGCAACAGGCAGACTACACCGATCACGGCAAACGCGCCAACATGCGGATCGCGCATTATTTCAAGGCGTCTGGCCTGGGTATGACCGCCGAACAGGGCATCGCAACTGTCCATGAAGCCGTCCAGGTGCAAGCCTCGGGTCAGCGCCGCCAGCAAGCCTACCAGGAGCGCGCTTTCCAGCAGGTAATTCGGCGTCAGGCCCACAAACGCGCCTTGCGGCAGGAACAGCCAGCCGTTGAGCAGCAGGTCAAGACCAGCCAGCAATGCGCCCAGGCCAAGCCCGACCAGTGGGAACCAGGCACGGGCATGAGCCAGCCCGTCACCGTCCCGCGGCGCTACCGGCAGGATGGTCAGGAACCCGATTGCAGCTCTGAAACTTTTCATCCGCGGTGCACCTGCATCAGACCACCGTGCGGTCGGAAACACCGGCCTCGGCAAAGGTTGCCATCTCCGTCAGACATCTTGCCGCGCTCTCAATCACAGGCATAGCCAGTACCGCGCCGGTGCCTTCACCCAGGCGCAGACGTAAATCCAGCAATGGGCGCAGTTTAAGCCGGGTCAGCACAAAGCGGTGTCCGGCCTCCGCAGAACGGTGTGATGCAATTAAATAATCACGCGCCGCAGGCGCCAGGGCGCAGGCTACAAGCGCCGCCGCGCCGGAGATAAAACCGTCGAGCACCACTGCCCGGCGCATCAATGCGCCGCCCAGTACAACGCCGGCCAGCACGCCAATCTCGAAACCACCCACTTTTGCCAGTACCGCCAGCGGCTCTTCCGGATCGGGGGAATTGACGGCCAGCGCCTGCGTGACTACCGCCACCTTGTGCGCCAGCTCCTCCTTGTTGCGTCCGGCGCCGGCCCCGGTCGTATCCCGCGGCGACCTGCCGGTTAATGTCGCCACAATGGCGCTGGCGGAGGTGGTATTGCCGATGCCCATATCGCCGGCGCCGATGAGGTCAGCATCGGCGTTGGCAGCCTCCATGGCCAGGTCGATACCGGCGTCCAGACACCGACGCGCCTGCTCTTGCGTCATCGCCGGACCCTGCGAAATGTCAGCCGTACCCCTGCCTGCGCGCAGGCTCCTGAGTTCGGGTGAAGCGGGCAGTGCCGCGGCGACGCCCGCGTTCATAATGACGCGCCGCACGCCCAGTTGCCGGCATAGTACGCTGATGGCGGCGCCCTCGGCCAGCATGTTGTGCACCATCTGTGCAGTGACTTCCTGCGGGTAGCTGCTGACTCCCTGGCTGACCACGCCGTGGTCGCCGGCAGCAATGATGACGGCCTTCCCGCGCACCTGCGGCCGCTCGGCGCCGAAGATACCGGCCAGTTGTACGGCGATATCCTCCAAGCGGCCGAGACTACCCGGGGGCTTGGTGAGGGTGCGCTGCCGGGTGCGGGCGCTACGCCTGACGGCATTATCCACAGGGCGGATGTTTTCCAGAACTTCGCTCAGGGCAATCATCACTTTGGCACGCGTGCTCCGGCAGATCCAGGACGGACTTGTGCAGAGCTTCCCAAATTGCAAGAACGCTACTGTTTCGGCTTTACGTAGAGTACCAGGCTGTGGTCGTGTAACTCGTACCCGTGCTGTTCTGCGATTTCCTGTTGCAGCATTTCGATCTTCTCATTTTCAAATTCGATGACCTTGCCGGTCTCAATGCAGACCATGTGATCGTGATGCTTGCCTCGATCCAGTTCGAACACGGAGTGACCGGTGTCGAAGTGGTGACGGATGACCAGCCCGGCGCTTTCAAACTGCGTCAACACCCGGTACACGGTCGCCAGACCGACATCTTCGTTGGCCTCGAGCAGAGCTTTATAGACATCCTCGGCGCTCACGTGCTTTTGTTGTGAGGCTTCCAGGATTTCCAGTATGCGGATGCGCGGCAGCGTCGCCTTTAAGCCCGCTTGTTTGAGTGACATGCTGTCCATAGGAAGTTTCTGCGTCGTGATGAGTGAAAATCAAGTATACTCCAAGGAGCTGGAAATGTCCTGACTTTGATTTGAGGGTGTCTCCAAAAATGCCAGGAGGGCATTTTCAGAGGTTACTTTAGATTACGCGCCGATGAAATACCTGTTACTGCCACTTGCCGTACTACTCACTGCCTGCACTACCGAGGGCACTTTCAAGTTGCCTGGTGTTTACCGCATCGATATCCAGCAAGGCGCCATCATCGACGGCGATATGCTGGCCCGGTTAAAACCCGGCATGGATAAAAACCAGGTGCAATTCATCATGGGCACGCCGCCGCTGGTCGACCCGTTTCATGCCGACCGCTGGGACTACGTTTATACCTTCTCCAAGGGCGGCCACCAGCGCAAACAACGCCATATCACGCTACATTTTGAAGACGACAAGCTGGCCCACATCGACGGCGATGTGACACCGGGGGCGGAGCGACCGGATGAGCTGACCAACAAACCCACAAAGATCGTCGAGGTGCCCATCAGACAATACAAAAAACGCGGATTTTTCGGCAAACTGGTCGACAAGCTGCCGTTTGTGGGCGACCCACAGGCAGACACGCCGGAAGGGGCGCTTAATGAAGAAACAGAAGTAGAGCCCGATACCCAGGTGGATGAGGGGCCGTGAGGGCTGCGGGAGGCTTGAACGGTTCAGCTGCGTCAGCTGCGGACAAATCAAGCAGGAAAATAGTAGTTCCTGCCGTCGTCGGATAGTGCGCGGATGGGGTGGCGGTAGAGGTTTTCCAGATTGGTCCGGTTAATCACCGCGGCCACCTCGCCGCATAGTAATTTACCTTCTCCCGGCATCAGTATGGCGTGGGTGCAGTAACGGCTTATCAGGTTGACGTCGTGCAAGACCATCAACAACGAACCGTTGCGGTCTCTCACGCGTTGGCTTAACAGGTCCAAAACCTGGATCTGGTAGTGGTAATCGAGATGGTTGGTTGGTTCATCCAGCAGCCATAGTTCGGGCTCTTGCAGGAGCAGCGTGGCGATAGCCAGACGGCGCCGTTCGCCACCGGACAAGGTGTCCACCTGCCGCTCCCGTAGCGACGCCAAATGCAGTTGCGCCAGCGCGGCATCTGCCAGGGTCAGGTCTGTGCGCCCCCGCCCCGGCCAGAAGGACTGGTAAGGAAAACGCCCGGTCAATACGGTTTCCATCACCGTAGCCGGGAATGTATCCTGGCTGTGCTGGAACAAAACGCCGATCTTGCGCGCCAGGCGCTGGCGCCGGTAGTCCTGCAAGTCCTTGTCATCCAGCATGATCCTGCCGCCGAGCGGCTGTCTCAAACCGGCCAGCGTATGCAACAGGGTGGTTTTTCCTACCCCGTTGCCACCCAGCATCCCCCAGTGCTCACCGGCGCCGAGGTTGAGATCGAACTCCCGGCAAACCAGGGTCTGGCCCACCTGTACGCTTAATTGTTCAACCACTAACATACCGGCTCCTGCCCTTTCCTTGACTCTCCACCCTGAAGCGCGCGGGCCGGGGCCTGCCGCGCTACGGGGTTGAGCAGGGGAGTGAGGGGAAAAATTATTAGCCAGCTCACGATCTCTGTCTGGCGCCGGCAGAGCGCAGCAACAACAGGAACACCGGCACGCCGATCAGCGCGGTCAGTACGCCCACCGGCAATTGCCGGGGCGCCAGCAGTGCGCGCGCCAGCATGTCGGCGAATACCAGCAGGATGCCTCCTGCCAGCACGGAAGCCGGCATAAGCAGGCGGTTGTCGGCGCCGATCAGCAACCTCATGCCATGCGGAACGATGAGGCCGATAAACCCGATGCTGCCGGCCTGGATGACTGCCGTTGCCGTCAATATCGAAGCCAGAAAGTAAGTGATGACGCGCACACGGTTGACGGAGACACCCAGCGCCGCCGCCTGCAGGTCGCCGCCGGCCAGCACATTCAGCGCCCGTGCATAATACATAGCCGGTAGCAGGGCCAGCAGCAGTAGCAGATAATACCAGCCGCCGGACTGACTGAAACTCAGGTCGCCCATCAGCCAGAACAGCATATTATGCAGCCTGGCTGCCGGGCTCACCGCCAGCAGAAAACTGATGACCGCGCCCCATCCGGCCGCAATGACCACCCCGGTCAGGAGTACTCTCAGCGGGTTCCAGCCGGCGCTCGAACCGGAACAGACAAACACCATGAACATGGTCAATAACGCGCCAAAGCAGGCGCCCAGGGTCAGCCAGATACCAGCCAGACCGATGCTGATGGCCAGCAGCGCAAACACCGATGCGCCGCCGGATACACCCAGAATATACGGCTCTGCCAACGGGTTGCGCAACAGTATCTGCATCAACACCCCGGCCAGCGCCAACATCCCACCGACTGCAAAGCCGGAAATCACCCTGGGTAAACGCAACTCAAGCACGATCTGTGCATTGACCCCCGGCGCGCTCTCGACCATGATACCCAGCACTTCCCGTAACGGCACCGGCACGGACCCGCTTGCCAGCGCCAACAGCCCGGTGAGGGCGGCGGCCGCAATCAGTGCGCCAAATAACAGTATTATCCTGCTGCGCGGCGTCGAGTGCAGGTTGATGTTGACTAAAGCCATCAGCCCGCCAATTTTTTTGCGCGGCGGCGACGCGCCTCTTTGGGATCTACCTGCAACGGCTGATAAATCTCTATGCGATCACCGGCACAGACCGGATCGTGCAGTTGCTTTTTCCGGCTGAATATCCCCACCTTGTTGTTGTCCAGGTCGATATCCGGGTAGCGCGTCAGGATGCCTGATTGTTCGATGGCCTGCCTGATTGTTGCCCGTTCCGGGACAGTCTGCTTGATGACTCGGGCTGACCCGGACTTGCCATACACTATCTCAACTTCAATATCTGAGCCGCCCGACATAGCCTTGGCTCAGGTTACCCGAGAAAGCCGAACAATTCCTGTAACAGGATCAAAATCACCCCGGCCGGCGCGATGAACCGGGTCGCCACTTTCCAGGCCAGGTAAGCCCCGTTGCCCAACCCCAGCTCGGCAGATGTGGCCGACCGGGACATGAACCAGCCGGCAAAAACGGCGATCAACAGCCCCCCTACCGGCAGCATGATGTTGACCGACAGGTGTTCCATGAGGTCGAAGAAAGTCATCCCGAACAGGGTGACTTCGGACCACAGGTTCAGCGACAGCAGTGAACCCAGGCCCAGCGCCCAGGCGACCACGCCGGCGCTGATAGCCGCGCGCAGCCTGGAATAACCGGTCTTTTCCACCAACCAGGCCGTGACCGGCTCCAGGATGGATAACGATGAGGTCCAGGCGGCAAACATCAACAGGGTAAAAAAGATGAAGGCCAGGACGTTACCGTAAGCCATCTGACCGAAGGCGATGGGGAGTATCTTGAATATCAGACCAGGCCCGCCTTCATGCGGATGCAAGCCGACACTGAACATGATGGGAAAGATGGCCAACCCGGCGAGCAGCGCCACAGACGTATCCATGATGCCAATGGAGACAGTGGTGCGGGGAATATGGGCGCTCCCGGACAGGTACGAACCATAAGTCATGATGGCGCCCATACCCAGGCTTAAACTGAAAAACGCCTGCCCCAGGGCTATCAGTACCGTAGAAGCCCCAACCTGGCTGAAATCCGGTTTGAACAGGTAGGATAAGGCCTCGGCGAAGCCCGGGGTAGTCATTGAGTAGCCGACCAGCAGCAGCAACAGCAGCAACAACGCCGGCATCAGGTAGCGCACTGCCTGCTCCAACCCCTGTTTGATACCCCTGGACACCACAGACACGGTCATGATCATGAAGATGGTATGCCAGGCCAGCAGGCGTTCCGGGTCTGATACCAGGGCATTGAAGATCGCCCCGGTCTGCTGCGCGCTGGCGTCGGCAAATACGCCGGACACGGCGCGTGCCATGTAGGCCAGCGTCCAGCCGGCCACAATGCTGTAGAAGGTGAGGATGAAAAAGCCGGCAAATACACCCATGACTCCCACCAGGCGCCAGTGTTTACTATGTCCTTCTTCCTCAGCCAACGCGGCCATGGTATGAATTGGACTGCGGCGGCCGCGCCGCCCCAGCAGGATTTCGGACATCATAATGGGCAGCCCGACCAGCACGATACAGACCAGGTAAATCAGCACAAACGCGCCGCCGCCATGCTCTGCGGTGATGTACGGAAACCGCCAGATATTGCCCAGCCCGACGGCAGAGCCGGTCGCCGCCAGGATAAATATCCACCTGGACGACCACTGTCCATGAACGGAGGTGCGATTGGCAGACACTGGTTTTCTCTCGGTTGCAAAGGTGAGGGGTTACTTTAACACGGAAGAGGGGTTGCGGATGATATACTTGGCGCTGACAAAGCCATTCCCGCTAACTGCCGGCATTGGCATCTGATGTGTGATAACCAATGAGCAAAAAAAAAAGCAAGACCCCGGACAATACCATCGCCCTGAATAAAAAGGCGCGCTTTGAATATCACATAGAAGACCGGTTCGAGGCCGGCCTGGCGCTGGAGGGCTGGGAGGTCAAGAGCCTGCGCGCCGGGAAAGTACAACTCAGTGACGGCTATGTGCTGTTAAAAGACCGGGAGGCCTTCCTGTTCGGCGCCTTGATCACGCCGCTGCCGACGGCCTCGACTCACATCAAACCTGACCCGCAGCGCACCCGCAAACTACTACTGCACCGGAGCGAGATAAACCGGCTGACCGGCGCGGTGGAACGCCAGGGTTACACCGTGGTGCCCCTGTCCATGTACTGGAAAAACGGCCGCGCCAAGCTCGCTATCGGCGTGGCCAAGGGCAAAAAACTGCACGACAAACGCCGCACGGAACGGGATCGGGACTGGCAGACGCAAAAAGAGCGGTTGCTGAAGCAACACTGAAATAATACAAAAATGTTTTGACAGTCCGTTTTAATTCAGTGTACAGTGGCGCCTCGTAAATTGCACAAACAGGAACAGGAGGATGTGCCATGAATTATGAACTCATCACTATTATAATCACTATCATCGGAACCGGTATCGGCGTCGTCGGATTTATCTCGCCGCGATTGTCAAGAATTGATGATGACATAAACGGCTTGAAAGAACGTATGACTCGGCTGGAGATCGACCTGAATAAGCGCATGGCCGATTTGAAAGAACGTATGACTCGGCTGGAGACTGACCTGAATAAGCGCATGGCTGATTTGAAAGAACGCATGGCGCGGTTGGAGGGGTTGTTCGAGGGTTTTACCGGCAGGGATCAGTAGCAGCACGCCGCGTTAGTTCTTTTTTCTGGCCCGGGGGTGGGTCTGGTCATAGACTTTGGCCAGGTGCTGGAAATCCAAGCTGGTGTAGATTTGCGTGGTACTGATGTCGGCATGGCCCAACAATTCCTGCACGGCCCTGAGGTCGCCGCTGGATTCCAGCAGGTGGGTGGCAAAGGAGTGACGTAGCATGTGTGGGTGCACATGTACGTCCATGCCTTGTTTCTGCGCCCATTGACGCAGGCGTTGCTGGATGGCACGGGCGCTGAGGCGTTTGCCGCGGGCGCTGACGAACAAGGCAGTCTCCCCCAGGGCCGCCAGTTGCGGGCGCACTCGCAACCAGGCGCGGACCGCATCCAGCGCATATTTCCCCACCGGCACCCGGCGCGTCTTGTTACCCTTGCCCGTTACCGTTACCAGTGCGTCGCCGAGCTCCACACTGTGCTGGTCCAGGCCCACACACTCGGCCAGGCGCAACCCTGAGGAGTACATCAGTTCCAGAATGGCTTTATCACGCAACGCAAGTGTCTGGTTATCCTTGATCTCCACCAGCCGGGCAGTCTGATCCACATCCAGTGTCTTGGGCAAGCGTTTTTCCGACTTTGGCGTCACAATCCCCTCTGCCGGGTTCTGGGCTACTTCCCCCTGGTCCAACAGGTACCGGTAGAACGCCCTGATGGAGGACAGATTACGCCGTAGGCTCCTGCCACCCGCTCCCTGCCGGTGTCTTTGGGCGATGTAACCGCGTACCACGCGCCCGTCCAGGTCCCGCCAGGCGCTAATGTTGAGTTGCTTGCAGTACTCCAGAAAGAAAGTGAGATCGCCGGCGTAAGCCTTGCGCGTATGCGGTGAAAGATGTTGCAGGGTTTCTAAAAACCCGTCTATCCTGGCGATTTCGGCTGGTTTCACGCGACCCAAGGTTTCAGGATGAAGCTCAGCACCTCACCCAGGTTGCCCAATAGCTCAACGCCCATGTCTTGCTGGAAGCGGTCCGGGTCGCGGCTGCCTATCGCCATCACGCCGCGCCAATCATTGCTGTGCAGCGGGACCAGCGCCACCGATGTGATGTCCGCGCCGTCGGCTCCGAATAAAAATGCCTGCTGCTCCAGCGCCAGCGCGCCGACGGTCGGCAGGCGTTTGTCGAGCAGCTCTTCAAACAACCTGGCCTCGCCCGCGTCCTTCCCGACAAACTCTACCGGGGCCGGCGCGCTGTTGTTTGCCGGTTGCGCGAACAGTCTTAGCGCCACTTGATCCGCCCTGAAATTATGTTTCAGGTTTTCATACAAGGTTTTGAATACCTCCTCAGGATTGGCGGCATCTATCAGAGTCAGCACCAGGTGGTGCATCCGATGCGCCAGATCTTCGTTTGATCTGGCAATTTCGATCAGTTCATGCAAGCGCTTGCGCGCCTGCTCATTCTGTTCACGCAGCACCTTGACCTGTTTTTCCACCAGGGAAACCGCCGCGCCGGCGCGGTGGGGTATGGCTAATTCTGCCAGCAGTTGCGGGCGGGTGAGAAAAAAATCAGGATATTTTCTCAGATAAGCCTCCACTTCATCCGCACTTATGGCAGCTCTGTCCGTTGCTTCTTCTGTCATGGTTATCACTCGTTAAGTATGTTAATGCCACGGAGGGCATTTTTAGAGGTTGCCAATACGTCCTTCATATACGGTTGTGCCGGGGCCTGTCATCCACACCGGCTCACCGGCGCCGGCCCAGGCTACGGTTAAACTGCCGCCGGGCAATGATACCTGAACCTTGTCGGCAAGATTATACACCTCAATGCCCGCGACCACGGCGGCGCAAGCCCCGGTGCCACAGGCCAGGGTCTCGCCAACGCCGCGTTCGTACACTCGCAGCCTGATATGCGAGTGATCCAGGATCTGCATAAAGCCTGCATTGACACCGGCGGGAAACAAGGCGTGACGCTGCAAGTGCGGTCCTACCAGTTCTACCGGGGCGCTCTCAACGTCATCTACCCGCACCACGGCGTGGGGGTTGCCCATGGATAAAGCCGCAAACTCTACCTGCCCACCATCCAGTTCTGCGCGGTAAAGCTGCTGTGGCGCTGCCACGGCCAGCGGGATGCGCGCCGGCTCAAAGTCGGGACAGCCCATGTTCACCTTGACCAGATCACCCTCAAAATAGATCTTCAGCAGCCCGGCCGGGGTCTGGGCCAGCAGTTCATCCTTGCGGATGAGGCCGTTGGCGCGCAGGTATAAGGCTACACAGCGCAGGCCGTTGCCGCAGTGTTCGGCCTCGCTGCCGTCGGCGTTATAAACACTGTAGAGGAAATCTGCCGCGCCGTCGGTGCCAGGGCGGATCACCAGCAACTGATCGCAACCGACGCCCAGACGGCGGTGCGCGATCCTGCGTACCTGCTCACCATCCAGGTTTACGGCCTGTTCCAGGGCGTTGATGACCACGAAATCGTTGCCCAGCCCGTGCATTTTGGTGAACTTCAGCATGGCTCAAGGCCGTTGCTCAGCATCCGGCTTGACGTCTGCTTCGGGGGCTATATGTATAGTCGAGGTGGGGAAGGCGCATTCGGCGCCGTGCTGCTCGATGATTGCTATGACCTTGAGCATCACATCCTCCTTGATCTCGTGAAACCTGACCCATTGCGTGGTTTTGGTGAAGGTATAGATGAAAAAATCCAGCGAAGAGGGCGCGAACTTGACGAAATTGACGATCATGGTCTGGTTTGTGTCAATCTCCGGGTGCTCGCGCAGCATTTGTTTCACGTCCCGGGTGATGGCCGCCATGCTGCCGGCGTCGTCATAGCGTATGCCTATGGTTTCATAGATGCGCCGGTTGGTCATACGTTGCGGGTTTTCCACGGCAATGCTGGCAAATACGGAATTGGGAACGTACAGGGGACGCTTGTCGAACGTGCGTATGCGCGTCAGGCGCCAGCCGATCTCTTCCACCGTGCCTTCTATCTCCTTGTCCGGGGAGCGGATCCAGTCTCCCACCTCAAACGGCCGGTCCAGGTAGATCATCAGGCCGCCGAAGAAATTGGCGAGCAAGTCCTTGGCGGCCAAGCCGGCGATGATGCCGCTGACGCCACCGAAGGCCAGCACCCCGGAGATGCTGTAGCCCAACGCCTGCAAGATAACCAGAAACGCAGTGATCAGGATCGATATCCGAATCAGTTTGGCAATGGCGTCGGTGGTGGTGCGGTCAACCGGGGCGCCGGCTTCCTGGCGCAACCTGATAAAGTGCAACTCGGCCCGTTTTACGAACCTCACCAGGAACCAGGCGATGAGCGCAATGACGCCCACTTCGCGCACCGGCGCCACCACCTTGAAGATGACCGCGCCGGTTTCACCCTTGGCGATGTCTGCCGCCAGGGTAATGCCGAGCAACCAGATGAGCACGGTAAGGGGTTTGCCGGCAGCTTCCAGCAGGGCGCTGTCCCAGGCTATGCGAGTCTTGCCGGCCTGGATCATCAATCTGGCAATGGTGCGTTTCTGGAACCAGTCCAGCAACAGGGCTATAAACACCAGCAGGAAAACCTGTAATATCCAGGCCTCATGCAGCAGGTAATGCCAGATGTCAACGAAATAATCGACGTTCACACAAGCCTCGTCAGAACACCGGGGTAATATCAAAACCGTTTTGTTGCAGCAATGCCAGCACACCCTCGGCGCCGGGCAGGTGCAGCGCGCCTACTGCGATAAAGGCGTCGCCGGTTGCCAGCGCGGTTTGCATTCTTTCGACCATGAGCCGGTTGCGCCGGGTGAGCAGCTTCTCTGTCAGGGTTTCATACAAGGTATTATCAGCAAACGCATAACGTTGCCCGTAGGCAGACAACTCTGCCAGATCGCCGGTCGTATAGAGCGCAATCATTTGTGCAAAATCGCTCTCCATCAGCGCGCGGTGGCAGACGGCGTCCGTCAACAATCGCACCTGATCTGTCAGTGAAAAATTATTGAACAGCTGGCCTTGCTCCGCTAAGGATTCCAGCCCCTCGGCGCCGATTCCTGCCGCCTCGGCGAGTTGCAGCAGGCGTTGGTCGAGTATGATGCCCATGTCTGCCGGATAGCTCATGGTCAGGTAGGCAGCCCAGGGTTTCATCATCGATAATTGCTGTTCGGTGATGTGATACGCGTTCAATATCGCGAGAGTACGCGTGTAAAGATCGGCAGGAATGACGTCGCCGAGCCGGGTAGCGTCATTAAAAAACATCATCTCGCGCAGCAGCTCGATACCGTCCGCATCAAACACAGCTTCCATGACAAACACCCTACTGCCGGTCAGCGCCTGCCTGACCTGACCCAGTTGCGCGCGCACATGGCGTTCGGCAACGTGGATGGTGCCGAAGATATGGCTGGGCGGGCTGCCTGGTTTGCTTATGCGCCATAGCAGTCCCTGACCAAACTCCTGCGGGCCGGAATAAGCAACCTCCCTGATCTGCAACGGGCGGCATTCCAGCTCTGCAGGCAGCACGGCGCCGCTGCAGACCAGCAGCAGGCATAGTGTAAAACAGCTACGCAGCAATACCATCATCGTCAAGGCCAAGTTCCGGTTCCACCTCCAGACTGGAAATATCGGCGGCAACGCGCAGTCGTTTCTCATCGTTGCACAATTCATTGTATGACACCGAGCCGACGCCATGCATGCGTATCAGCCGCGCCTGGGAGGCCGGGTTGGCGCCGAGGTCCAACTCATCCAACAAGGCCCGGGCCGCTGTCTGATTATTGCATACCAGCACCATATCACAACCGGCAGCCAATGCGCCATGCGCTCGTTCCACATAGCTGCCGGCAACCTCGGCGGCGGCCATGCTGATATCGTCGCTGAAGATAACACCCTGAAAATTAAGCCGGTTACGCAGAACCTGTTGCAACCATACACTGGAAAAGCCAGCCGGTTTGTCGTCTACGCGAGAATAAATCACGTGCGCCGGCATCACCGCGGCCAGACCGGCATTGATCATGCGTTCGAACGGGATCAGGTCTTCCATTAAAATTGTGCCGAAACTGCGTTCATCCATTGGTATCTCATGGTGGGAGTCGGCGGTTACGCCGCCATGCCCCGGGAAATGTTTGCCCACCGCCATCATACCGGCCTTGCGCATGCCTTGCATCAGGTGTTGCCCCAGGCTCGCCACCACCTCCGCAGCACGATGGTACACACGGTCTCCCAGGAACGAACTGACACCGGCATCCAGGTCCAGCACGGGGGTAAAGCTGATATCGACGCCCACGGACAGCAACTCGCTGGCCAGCAACCAACCGGTATCTTGCACCAGCGCCAGCGCCCGGCCTGCGTCCTGCGCGTAGAGATCGCCAAAGCAGCGCGCCGCAGGCACCCGGGTAAAACCCTGGCGAAAACGTTGCACCCTGCCGCCCTCGTGGTCCACCGCAATCAATAACGGCGGACTGCGCAACTCGTGAATTTGAGCGGTGAGCGCGCGCAACGTCTGCGGGTCCTGATAGTTGCGCGCAAACAGGATCACCCCGCCGACCAGCGGGTGTAACAGCATCTCCCGCTCATCTGCCTGCAATTCAACGCCGCGCAGGTCCAGCATCAGGGGGCCCAGGGACATGTCTGTCAGCAGAAGACCCGGGGGCGGAAGTCTGTCGAATTGATGATGCTGGCGCTGCTGCCGGTGGCGCGGATGACGA
>JAPORZ010000142.1 GCA_026709915.1 Gammaproteobacteria bacterium | reverse complement strand
TTCTGAACCGGTCAGAATTAAGGTAACCTCTAAAAATGCCCTCCGTGGCATTTTTAGAGACGGAAATGAAAAAGTGTGATTTTTCATTTCCTTCATTTTCAAGCACTTACGTGCTTAAAAATGGCAGCATATCCCTATGCTGCACGGCCACCCCTAATTTTTAGAGGTGGCCTTAAATGGAAAGAGTACTAGTTAAACTGCCGTTCCACCTCATCCAGCACCCGGTAGCATTCCAGCACCCGGGCCACTGAGGCATCAGGTTCCCGGCCCTCGTCGATGGCGGCGAAAAATTCCCGGTCCTGCAGTTCGATGCCGTTCATGGGGACATCCACTAATTTCAACCCGTGACGCAGGGTCTGTGACCAGTAGTTTGAGCATGTATTCCGGCCAATAAACAGTCAGTTCAACCTTGCCAGAGTCCTTCCCGCACCAGTTCGTCGCGCACCTCTTCGATGCTCGCGCGTAGCGTTTCGGCAATGAAGTCAATCTCTTCCCGGGTGAGAATCAGCGGTGGCGAGAACAGCGCCATTTCGCCGATGCCGCGCGCCACCAGTCCGCGCCGTCTGGCTGCGTCGGTCACGCGCGTGGCAATCTGCACCTCGGCCGGGAACAACGCTTTCGTGGCCCTGTCGCTGACGAATTCCAGCGCGAACATAAAGCTCCTGCCGCGCGCATCGCCCACCAGCGGCAGGTCGCTCAGCCCGAACATCTGCTCTTCAAAATACGGCGCCATCCGGCGCACCTGTTCTAACAGTTGCATTTGTTCCATGATCTCCAGGTTTTTCAGGGCCGCGGCACAGCATACAGGATGGGCAGTATAGGTATAACCGTGCGCGAACGAGGACTCCTTGCCGGCGGCACTGATGACATCGAAGATGTCGGCGGCGATCAGGGCGGCGCCCAGCGGCTGGTAGCCGGAGGTAATGCCCTTGGCGCAAGTGATAATATCCGGCACGGTGTCAAACACCTCCTCAGACGCGAACCAGCGACCCAGGCGCCCGAATGCAGTGATCACCTCATCATGCACATATAGTACACCGTACTGGCGGCACAGTTCCCGTGCCTTGCGGTGGAAACCCGGCGCCGGTTCGTGCACACCGCCCACCCCCATAATCGGTTCGCAGATGAAGCAGGCCACCTGCTCCGGTCCCAGCTCCAGGATCTTGTCTTCCAGCTCCCGCACCTGCATGTCGCAGAATTCTTCCAGGGAGACCCCGTCCGGACGCCGGTAATTGCTGGGCGAGGAGATAAAGTGAGTGATGTCGTCCACGTATTGGAAGCGGTTCTGTCGGATGTTGGCCTTGCCGCTGACCGAGGCCATCAGGTAGGATGTGCCGTGGTAGCCGTCGGTCCTGGCGATGATATGTTTCTTCTCCGGTTTGCCTTGCAGGATGAAGTAGTGGTGGATGATGCGTATGGCGCTGTCGTTGGCGTCAGTGCCGCCATTGGTGTAGAACACGTGGTTCAGGTTGCCAGGCGTCATGCCAGCCAGTTTTGCAGCCAGTTCCACCCCCGGCGCTGAAGTACAATCGCCAAAATGGTTGACCTGGGGCAGCAAGCAGGCCTGTTCGGCAATGGCCGCGGCCAGTTCTGCGTTGCCATAGCCGATGTTTACCGACCACAGGCCGCCGTTGGAATCCAGGTAACGGTTGCCGTCTGCATCATAGACGTAGGCGCCTTCGCCCTTGACGAATACGGTGCAGCCTTTTTCCTTGAAGCTGGGCCAGACGCTTTGCGGGTGTATCAGGTGCGCCTGATCCTTGCGCCACAAGTCTTGGTGATTGAAATTATCGAATGCTGAATGCTCGGGTTGGTACATGATGATTACCTGTATCGTTGCTCTTTTTACTTTGACATCGGCATTAACGTTATGTTGCTTTCCTGTAATTTTGTACAACAAAATTTTGCAATAGTCAATTCGGAAATAATCCTGACGGCATAAAAATTTAAGCAGGTTTATTCTTTAACTTTTTGTATAATATGAATAATTAGTTTCGACCTGATATTTTTTTGATGATTTGCACTGATTATCCAGTGAAATATAATGTGCAATCAGACTCTGGAAAGAGTACCAGCAACAGGAGACCGCTGCCATGGCGCAAGAACCCGCAGTGAGTGAGAAAATCAGCCGTTTTCTCGCAACGCCCAGGCCCATGCTGATTAACGGCGACTGGGTCGCGTCGGCGTCCGGGGAGACCATCCCGGCGTTGAACCCTGCCACCGGCGAGCAGATTGCCTGCTCCTGCGCCGGTGACGGGACCGATGTCGATAAAGCCGTTGCCGCAGCGCGCGCCGCGTTCGAGGCGCAACACTGGCGACGCATGATGCCGACGGAGCGCACCAGACTGCTCTGGAAGCTGGCTGAACTGATCGATGAGAACGCCGAAGAGCTGGCGCAGCTGGAAGCGCTGAACCAGGGTAAGCCCATCGTACTGGCGCGTCAGTTGGATGTGGCCGGGGCGGCTGAATCCCTGCGCTATTACGCCGGCTGGTGCACCAAGATCGAGGGCCTTACCACTGCTGACTTGTCCTTTCCCGATATGCGCGGTGAGAATGCCCGCGGACCTGCCTACCATGCTTACAGCCTGAAGGAGCCGATTGGAGTGGTCGGCGCCATCGTGCCCTGGAACGTGCCGTTGCTCATGGCCATCGCAAAAATGGGGCCGGCGCTGGCAGCCGGCTGCACCCTGGTGTTGAAACCGGCGGAAGAGACGCCGCTGACTACCTTGCGGCTGGGTGAGTTAATCCAGGCAGCGGGCTTTCCTCCCGGCGTCGTCAATATCGTCACCGGTTACGGTCATGTGGTCGGCGCCGCCATCGCCGCGCATCCCGATATCGACAAGGTTGCGTTTACCGGCTCCACCGAAACCGGCAGGAAGATCGTGCGCGCGGCCACCGGCAACCTGAAGAAGGTCTCCATGGAACTTGGCGGCAAGTCGCCGGTCATTATCTTTGATGACGCCGACCTCGAGCAGGCCATAGCCGGCGCCGCGGAGATGATCCTGCTCAACTGCGGGCAGATGTGTTTCGCCGGTTCGCGGCTGCTGGTGCATGAAAAGCTTCACGATGATGTGGTGCAAGGCGTGGCGGCTATCGCCCGCAAGACACAGATCGGCCCCGGCACAGACCCGGCGACAGAGCTGGGCCCGCTGGTGTCCGCCAGACAACGGGAGCGGGTTTGTGAGTATATCCAGGCGGGCAGAGATGAGGGCGCAAAAGTGCTGCTGGGCGGCAAGCCGCATGGTGACAAGGGCTATTTCATGGAACCGACTATCCTCACCGGGACCGCGCCGCACATGCGCGTGGTCAGGGAAGAGATCTTCGGGCCGGTATTAGTGACCACGCCGTTTCGGGATAGCGCCGACCTCATGGAGGTGGCTCGGGTTGCCAATGATACGGACTACGGTCTGGTGGCGACCATTTGGACCCGCGACCTGAGCCGCGCCCATAGTCTGGCCGCGCAGATCAAGGCCGGGATGGTATGGATCAATACGCCGCTGGCGTTTGATGAGACCCTGCCTTTCGGTGGTTTCAAGCAATCCGGCTGGGGCCGCGAGAGCAGCCGCCAATGTATGGATGAGTACACGGAGTCCAAGTCCGTGATTGTGGCATTATGAAGGTTACAGGCGCCTGTGAACTGATTTTTCCTTACATCACACTCGTTGAGAACTGACAAATGGTAACAGCAAAAGAACAGGCGTATACCCGGATCAGGAACACTATTCTGTCGGGCAGTTTTCCGCCCGGTTTTCAGTTAAAGGAAGAGGAGCTTTCGGAGTTGTGCGGGGTGAGCCGTACGCCGGTGCGACAGGCCATACAACGTCTGTCTGCGGAAGGTTTGATCACCATCCGCGAGAATCGTCGTTCCTACGTGACCGACCTGAGTGAGGAAGAGTTTGAACAGGCTTTTGATGTAGCCTCAATGCTGGAGAGTTACAGCGCCGGCCTGGCCGCGGCGCGTCTGAGCAAGAATGACTTGCAACAACTGCGCAAGCTGGAAGAGTGCATGGAGACGCTGGCTGAAGATGACGTGAAAGATTACCGCAGGTTCCTGGAACTCAACATGGAGTTCCATAACCTGATCCATGAGGCTTCCGGTAACCGCAACCTGTTTGAAATGATTCAGCGCGTCCCGGACATTGCCAATACCATCCTGCTCAAGTCCGGCGACATGCACAGTATGAAGGACGCCCAGTCCGAACACCGCAGCATCATTGCCGCACTGGAACTGCGCGACGCAAAACTGGCGGAACTGCGTATGAAAGTTCACATCGAATCCATCCGCCGCTCCATGCGTCGGCTGGTGTTTGGAAAGGGGGTTCGGTCTGACAACAGTGATGGGAAAAGTCGGAAAAGTGGTTGACAAGTGAGGTAGTGGGCAGGCACACTGCCCCGCATGGACTGAATGGAGAAAAAATTCATCAACTTTTTTCGGGAGCAAACCTGTGGAATACGACACCATTATTACTGTCATTGCCTGGCTTACATTAGCCGCCTTTCTCTGGTCAATTCACAAGGATATAGCCGGGTTGAGCGAGCGCCTCGCGCGTTTGGAAGGTTCTGTTGACGTGCTCAAAGACCTGTTTCGAACGTCCATGCTCGGCGACTCCAAATCACACGGGTAAAACGGAACAAACCGTTTGCGATCCAGGCCGGTACTCTTGCAGCTGAAAGAGTACCGGCGTTTCAGATGGAGTTGAGCAGGGAGAACAGTTCAGCGCGGGTGCTGGCGTTGGATCTGAAAATGCCGAGCATGGACGAAGTCTTCATCACCGAATTCTGTTTCTCCACGCCGCGCATCATCATGCACAGGTGTTTGGATTCGATGATGACAGCCACATCCTCCACTCCCGTTGCGATTTTCATGGCTTGTGCAATGTCCATGGTGAGGTTTTCCTGATTCTGCAGGCGGCGCGCGTACATATCGACGATACGCGCCACCTTGGACAGACCGATGACAAACTGTTTGGGGATATAGGCCACATGGCATTTGCCGATAAACGGCAACAGGTGGTGTTCGCACAAGGAATAGAGTTCGATATCCTGCACCACCACCATCTCCCGACTTTCCGTGGCAAAACGCGCCTCGTTGACAATATCTTCCAGCTTTTGCCCGTAACCGCGGGTCAGAAACCGCATGGCCTTGGCCGCACGCGCCGGTGTTTTAATCAAACCTTCCCGCTGCGGGTCGTCGATTTCTTTGATGATGTCTGCGTAGGCCTGCTCCACCGCTATGTTCCCTTGCTGAAAAGGAGCAAGTCTAACATGAATGTGTAGGATATAGAGGATGATTTCGGTAGTATCACCAGGAGGGCGCCTCTAAAAATGCCGCGGAAGGCATTTTTAGAGATTGCCTTAACCTAAATCACATACTCAGCTTAATGCCGATAAACCCTGCCCGAGGCGCGCCCGGGCCGACGAAGCGCGGGCTTTCGTAGTCTTCAAATTCTGCCACGGCCACTTCGTCGGGTTCCTCCCCCAGCAGGCCGAAGCTCTCGTAGTTTTCATCAAACAGGTTGGTGACGCGGCCGAAGATCCGGATGTTATCGGTCACCTGATAGCTGGCGCGCAGGTTGACTACGGCGTAACCATCCACGGGGTCCAGGTAACCCTCGGACTCTTCGCCCGCTTCGCCCCGGTAATTGCCTTCGTTGCCGCGTAGCTCCTTGTTGGAGGTGTAAGCCACATCGAAACCGACATTCAGACGTTCAAACAGCAGGTAATCGGCGCCCAGTTTCAGGGTATGTTCAGGCAGTCCCGGGATGCGGTCTCCCTTCTCGACGACCTGATCGCCGAGCCCTGACGGCCAGTTTTCGTTCTCAACCGCCACGAACTCGTCCTCGAATGTCGCTTCCAGGTAACTGTAGGCGATGAACCAGTTGAGGTTGTCGGTGGAACCGTTCAACTGTCCTTCAAAACCCAGGTGCCGGGTTTTGTCCACGTTGGCGAACAGGCCGGTGGCCCTGCCGGTGGTCTGGAACAGGATGTCGTCGTGGTTAGTGGTGTGGAAAAAGCCCAGGTGATAATCGGCAATGCCGACATTGCCGCGCACGCCGGCTTCAAAACTCTTGCTCACCACATCGTTCAGGGGCGGGTCGGCCAGGAACGCGTTAGGCAGGCGGCATTCAAACTCCACATCGTCCGGATCGTCGGCGAACAACTGTGCACGTTCGAAAACACTATCGTTGCAGGCCAGCTCAACAGGCGTCGGCGCGCGGTTCGATTCGCTGTAACTGCCGTACACGTTCAGGTTCTCGGTCGGCGCAAAGGTCAGGCCCACGGCCGGGTTAAAGCGGAAGAAGTCATGTTCGCCGTTCAGTTCGGGACGCTCTCCGGACAGGTCTTGCAGGTCGATCAAGGTGTTGTTCAGACGCCCGGACACGACCAGGGTCAACTGCTCCGTCAGACTCAGGGCATTCATGAAATAAAAACTGGTGGTTTCCGTCTCCGTCTCCAGGTTGGTTCTGGCCTCCTCAACAAATACGCCGGTGCCCAGGCCTACAGTGCTGCGGGTTATCGGGTCCAGGCCGGCTAATTCAGTTTCGGAATGGAAGGTGCTTTCACCCTTGTAGTAAGTGAAGCCCATGATCAACTGGTTCTCCCTGCCCATAAGGTCGTTCAGGAAGGTCAACTGCAGGTCGGTGCCGTAGCTTTCCTGACGGCGGCGGCTGGTGTTGTTGATGGCAACATAGTCAAGGTCTGACGGATCGCCATCACCATAAGTTTCAACGCCTTCTTCCTCATCTTGGTCATCGTCGTCGTGATTATGGTCGTCGTCATCATCGTCATGGCCGTTATCGTCATCATCGTCATGGCCGTTATCGTCATCATCGTCATGGCCGTTATCGTCATCATCGTCATGGCCGTTATCGTCATCATCGTCATGGCCGTTATCGTCATCATCGTCATCATGGCCATTGCCGTCGTCGTCATCGTCGTCGTGACTATGGTCGTCGTCATCGTCATCATGCCCGCCGTTGTCATCATCATCATCGTCATCGTCGTCATCTTCTTCGACCAGCATCCACATCCCGTCGTCATCGAAATCCAGACCAAATTCACTGCCGTCACCATTGAACGAAGAACCGTCGTTTTCGCGGTAGAAAAAGTTGAAGTCCAGTTTAATCCTGTCGTTGAAGTTATGGCTGCCGTCCAGGCTGACCATGATAAGGTCGTTCTCGGTGACGTCGGGGGCGGTAAAGATGGCCTCGCGGTCATCGGCCAGCAGTTCCTCGGGGATGGCGCCGTTGCCGATCAGGTCGCTGTTGCCATGCTGTACATTCAGGTTCAGGCGTGACAGCTCGCTACGCCAGTTCAGGCTGCCGTACAGGTTGATGGCATCGGATGGCGATTCGTCGCGCCAGCCATCCTCTTCAAAATAGCTGACGTTGGCGTAATAACCGATGGCGCCGTTGTTGCCACCGCTCTCCGCCGAGGTGACGATACGCCCGAAGGAACCCCCATAGACCTCTGCGCTATGGCCTTCGCTGTTGAAGCCATCCTTCATTCTCACTGACAGCGCACCGCCCACCGTGTTCAGACCGAACAGGGGATTGGCGCCACCGATCAGGTCGATGCTGTGAATTGCTGATTCGGGCAGCAGGTCCCAGTTCACCGTGTCGCCCAGTGGCCCGTTGATGCGCACGCCGTTCTGGTAAACTGACATGCCCTGCGCCAGCCCCAGCAGTGGGGAGGCGGCGTAACCGCGGTACTGTATATCCGGCTGCAGGGGGTTGTTCTGGGCGTCGTTGTGGGTGACGCTGGCCAGGTTGTGGCGGAGATAGTCGGAAATATCCAAGCTTTGTGAGCGGTCGATATCCGCTGCCGAAGAGGACTGCACCCGATAGGGAATTTTGCTTGCCGATAATCCCACCCCATCACGTGAAGGTGTCACGCCGATGACCTTGATCTCCTCTAACGTTTCCTGCGCTACGCCTGTGCCGGACAGCGCAAGGAAGATGAGCAGGGACGAGAACCGGGTGATATTTGGTGTCTTCATAAGCAAAATTTCCTGAAAATTGTGGCGGTCAAGCAGCAATGTCGCCAAGCCGCTGAAAAAACCAGTGTAATATAACGTTTCAGACTATGGGTTGACACGGGGAAAAGAGAAAAAATAATCGGGAATTTTTCCTATGCCAGACTCTCAGTATCAGGGAACGATTTTCAGCCTGAAAAACTTTGACTACGAATCATGATCACAATATACTGCCGGCACACGCTTTTCACCCGCAAGACTCGTTAGGCATGACTGACCACACCATCGAACTGTCGCCCGAAGTTGCATTGGCAGCTTATCGCACGATGCGCACTATCCGCGAGTTTGAGGATCGCATCCACCTGAACAATGCAAAAGGTGAGATTCCCGGTTTCATCCATTTGTCTGCCGGCCAGGAAGCCAGCGCAGTGGGAATTTGTATGCACCTGAGCGAGCAGGATCATATTGCCAGCACCCACCGGGGTCACGGCCATAGCCTTGCCAAAGGGTGTGATGTGGTCGCCATGATGGACGAAATTTACGCCAAGCGCAGTGGCCTGTGCGCCGGCAAGGGCGGTTCCATGCACTTAGCTGATCTGAGCAAGGGCATGATTGGCGCCAATGGTATTGTGGGCGGTGGTGTACCGCTGGCTGCGGGCGCGGCCCTGAAGTCAAAAGTGCTGAGCAGCGACCGGGTGGCCGTGGCATTCTTCGGTGACGGGGCCTTGAACGAGGGCGCCACCATGGAGACTATGAATCTCGCCAAAGTCCTCAATTTGCCGATAATTTTTGCCATGGAGGACAATGGCTACGGTGAGGCGACCCCTTCCAGTTGGGCCATCGGCGGCGACGCACCGGCGCGCGCCCGCGGCTTCGGACTGGCAACATACTCGCTTGATGGGCATGATTTCTTCCAGATGTACCAAACTGCCGGCGCGGTCATTGCCGACGTCAGGGCAGGGCAGGGGCCGGCATTTTTACATATCAACCTGTCCCGCTACTACGGTCATTTTGAAGGAGACGCCGCCAGTTATCGGCCCCAAGGTGAGGTGGATCGGATACGTGACGAGAAAGACTGTTTGATGATTTTCCGGCATAAGTCCGTCGCCGCCAAGTTGGTGACTGCCGAACAGTTGGATCAGATCGATGAGGAAGTCATCCGGCAACTGGATGGCGCGGTGGAACACGCCCGGCAGGCGCCGTTGCCGACGGCTGAGGATCTGCTTACCGACGTTTACGTCTCATATTGAACGCGTCCGCACTGTAACAGTGAGAAACCATGAGCCAAACACTATGAGTCAAACACCATGAGCCGGCAACCATGAGCGAAAAATCCTTTCGCCAGGCAATCAATGAAGCGTTAAGCATGGAAATGCGTCGCGACCCGAATGTGTTCCTGATCGGGGAAGACATTGCCGGCGGCACCGGGGGTGACGGTGAAGAAGATGCCTGGGGCGGTGTCATGGGGGTAACCAAAGGGTTGCTGGGCGAGTTTGGCGCCCACCGGGTCATTGATACGCCCATCAGCGAAACCGCCTACATCGGCGCTGCCATCGGTGCAGCCGCGACCGGCATGCGTCCGGTGGCAGAACTGATGTTCTGTGACTTTGCCGGCGTCTGCTTCGATCAAATCATGAATCAGGCCGCCAAGCTGCGTTACATGCTGGGGGGGCAGGCCAAAGTGCCATTGGTGATACGCACACAGTGCGGCGGCGGGTTCAATGCCGCGGCCCAGCACAGCCAGACCTTGCACGGCCTGTTCACCCATATTCCCGGCCTTAAAGTGGTCATGCCCTCCAACCCTTATGAAGCCAAAGGCCTGTTAATTGAGGCGATCCGCGACGATGACCCGGTCATGTATATGGAGCACAAGTTCATGTACGATGACAAGGGCGAGGCGCCGGATGAAAGTTATACCATCCCCCTGGGCGAGGCCTGTTACAGTCGCGACGGTGAAGATATTACCGTCTGCTCCCTCGGGCGCATGGTCAACCTGTGCAATCAGGCTGCGGACGAATTACAGGCAGAGAACATTAACTGCACCGTTATCGACCTGCGCTGCACCTCGCCGCTGGATGAAGAGTCCATCTGTGAATCCATCGCCGAGACCGGCCATCTTGTAGTTGTCGATGAGGGCTACCCGCGTTGCGGTTTTGCTGCGGATATTGCCGCCCTGGCGGCAGTGCAGGCACAGTCGGCGTTGCGTGCGCCGGTCAAACTGGTCACGCCCCCGCATACCACGATACCGTTTGCGCCGGCGCTGGAGGAACTCTATATCCCCAGTGTGGAGCGGATCAAACAGGGCATCAGGGAAGCGCTGGGAGTCTGATATGGCTAACAACATTCAACCCATCGTCATGCCCAAGCTGGGCTTGTCCATGACCGAAGGCATGGTGGCCAAGTGGCGCGTGACAACCGGCGCCCGGGTGGCGCCGGGCGATGTGCTTGCGGACATTGAAACCAGCAAGCTCACCACTGAGCTGGAGACGCCCGGCGCCGGCGTGATCCGCGGAGAACTGGTGGCGCCGCAGGTCGAGTTGTCGGTCGGCGCCTTGTTGTGCGTGCTCGCCGACGAGGCCGCCACCGATCGGCAAATCGAGGAATTTATTGCCGGTTTTGTCCCGGCTGAGAGTGACGGTATGGAGGCTGCCGATACCGATCCGGAGGCTGACCACAGTGCGGATGTAACGGCGCCGCAGGCAGCAACCGAGGCAGCACAGGGCGCTACAGATACGTCTTCATCGACCGGCAGCACCATTCCCGACAGCTTGCAGGGTGGCGCCGATGACGCGCAGACGCCGGCCACCCATCTTGCCCGCAAGCTGGCCAAACGCCTGGGCCTCAACCTCAACAAGGTAGCCGGCAGCGGCCGCCGCAGCCGTGTGTCGAAGCAGGATATCGAACGCGCGGTAGTGGCGGCCGGTGGACGGTTACCTGCCGCTGGCGACCACATAGCCTCGGCCTCGCCTGCAGTGAAGCCGGGTGACCCCCAGGTTCGGACGACGCCGTCGGCGCGCCGGTTGGCAACAGCCGCGGGCCTCGATCTGGCGCAGATTACGCCGACCGGCACACGCGGCCGCGTGACCAAAATTGATGTGGAAAATGCCATCGCTGCCAGATCCCCGGCGCTCGCCGAACAGACGCCAGGCGAGCTGTCCGCCGAGGACTATGAGGCAGCCTTTGACGAGTTGCCGTTGACACCGATGCGCCGCGCCATTGCCAGACGCCTGCTCGAATCAAAGCAGACGGCGCCGCACTTCCGCCTGGTGGTCGAGGTGAATATCGACCCGCTGCTGACGTTGCGGTCCGACCTGAACCGGGATGAAACGCACGGAAAAATTTCCATCAATGATCTGCTGGTCAAGGCAGTCGCCGCCACGCTGGCCCGGACGCCGGCCGTGAATATCCAGTTTGACGGCAAGGTGATACGCCGTTTTCACGATGCGCATGTAGCCGTTGCAGTCGCCCTGGATGAGGGACTGTTGACGCCGATTGTGCGTGCGGCCAATAAAAAAAGTGTGATGGAAATCTCCCGTACAATAACCGCGTTGAGCGAACGCGCCAGGGCCAGGTCGCTGACGCGTGAAGAATTTGAAGGCGGCACTTTCACGGTGTCCAACCTGGGCATGTTCGGCATTAAGTCATTCGATGCCATCATCAATCCACCGCAGGCTGCGATTCTTGCAGTTGGCGCCGCGCAGCCACGCCGCATCCCCAGCGCCGACGGCGACATCACCGCCACCATGCTCACCGCCACCCTGTCCTGCGATCACCGCGTCATCGACGGCGCCACCGGCGCCCGCTTCCTGCAGAGCTTCAAGGAACTGATGGAACACCCGTACCAACTGCTGGTTTGAACGCCCAATGAGCAAACCACCGTCATTCAGCCTACACCACGGCGCGCTGTCGGTGAGCAACCTGCCGCGCACCATGGCATTTTATGAACGGGTGTTGGGCTTTAAGGAGTCCAGTCGCGTGTCGGTGCCGGAACTCTCCTTAGAGATCGTGTTCATGCAAAAGGGTGATGATTACCTGGAATTGTTCTGTCATAAAGACGCCCGGCCATTGCCGGATTTTTGCAAAGATAACCTCACTGATTTCCAGGTTATCGGGACCAAACATATCGCTTTCGAGGTGGCAGACCCGCAGGCCTTCCACCAACACTTAGCTGCGCACGGGGTCGCTGACCTGTCAGAGATTTTCGACAACAACCCCACCTACTTCTATTTCTTTTTTCGCGACCCTGACGGCATTACCCTGGAAGTTATTTCTCCCAAACGCTCATGACCAAAGCGCTGCACATCCCGCCAGTATGCAAATGCTCGTTTGTCGTAGCGGCCACGCCTTGGCCGGTATCCGGTCACAAGGACATGGACGGGCGGGGGCAGGCTTCAAACAGTCAAGGTGACGGAGTTTGACCATGGCCGAGAACAGACTCGTTTACTGCAACCGACTCTTACAGACAGGTCTGGCGCTTATCCCGGCCTGCCTGGGCTTGTTTGCCTTTATCAATAATGTCAGCGACTGGCACGGCACCGTGGAGCGGATGGTGTTGCCGTTATTGTCCATGGCCGACAATGTAGCCGCCGACACGCAGGGCTGGCGCGCCCTCGACATACGATTTCTCGCACACCTGGCCTACGGTTTCGTTACCCTCCTGGAATTGTGTATGGGATTGATGGCCGCGTATGCAGTAACAGGCATGGCACGGCACTGCCGCAGTACCTTTGCCAAATTCCGCCAGTACAGCCATATTGCCTGCCTGGCCTGTATGTTCGGTGCGTTTATTTACTGCTTTATCTTTTTCACCATCGGCGGCGACTGGTTCCTGTCCTGGAAAAACGAGAACCTGATGTTTTTGCAGGACGACTCATTGAACTACGCAACAGTTCTGGTCATCGTATTCCTGTGTCTGCGTTTTTCCGACGAGGAAGTCGGGTGAGAAGCCTGACATGCCACAACATTATTCTAATTCTTCGGCATGGTTAATGAATTCTCCGAGTGTTGCATATTTTTTGAGTTTTTCAGCGAGTGTGTTGACTGCATTGACGATGGGTTCCGGCGATCCGTATTCAAATTCGTAAGGATAGCAGATTGTGCTTTTTGCGAGATCGGGCGGGTTTTCTTCCTTTGTTAACGGACTTTTCAGATGTTCAATAATGGCTTTGTTCAAATCGTCTGGTATTTGCCTGTAGGCCGCGCCGATGTCGTAGAAGTCCCGATAGGCCTGTCGTGTTGACATGGCGCCGATTTTGCCTGTCAGGATATCAACGGGATGGGCAATAATCAGATTGTTGGGCGGGGCTTTGCGGTTCGGGTGCTTGGGGCGTTCTGTATTGAAGCTGTCGATGCAGACGAAGTTGAATTTAACTGTGCGGTGGTTTTTTTTAATTTCTGCGTCGATCATTCCATATTTTCCTGTGAATTTTGCGCCTTGTAGCCAAGGTATATTCTGAATTTTTTCCAAACTGATAGAATCGGGTTTGAAAAAATCAAAGTCAGTGGACCTTCGGTGATTCAAGTACATAGCCAGGGCGGTTCCGCCATAAAGTATATAGCCCGGCAGGTCTTCCGGTTGCATTTGGTGGAACAGGTCGAGCATGTCGGCATCCATGAACCCGATGTGCAGGGGTTGTTTATACGGCGCGGTCACCTTGTTCTGTTTTCTCCTCGCTTATTGTGGCCCAACTTTTGGCATAATAGTAGGGCCTGTCGTGGAAGTGGCGTGGTTCCAGCCATTGTGGGTCCGGGGGATAGTTGTTTTTTATCTCTGCGCTGTTGCGCCACAGCCGCCAGGAGCGGGTGGATACCTGGCCGGGTAACGCGTCTTTCAGCGCAATAACCCAATCCTTTTTTGGCAGGCTGCTCCACAGGTATAACAAATCTTCGTGAGCGGCGTTGTCCAGCGCATGTTGTATGTATTTATAGCGGTTTCTCAAGATTGTCCAGGGGTCGCCATTCCACCACATGCGGTCGGCGATGCGGATGAGTTCGGGCGTCGCCGGCAAGGGATGATTAACAGTGGGTATGGGCGTGTTGTGCCAGTGGTGTATGTCGGGCTTAGGATCGTAGCCGAGCTCGTCCGGATCATAGGGGTGTTCGGCCGGGGCAGGCGCCGGTTCCCAGCCTCGGGGCGGGTTGAACCCGCGTGCGATGGCTTTTGTGATGCGCCGCTGTTGTTCTTGTGCGGTGGGCCGGGGGGTGATGATCATGGTTATCGAGTCGATACAGCCGGTTCGTAAATAAACAGGTCGCAAATGGTAAACCATATTTAAGGAACCTCAAAGGTTTTTTTACAAGTAATTGTTAGCAACAAAGTTGTTCTACTCTGTAGCAAATAAACTGTCCTGCGTATTGACATTGGAAGATTCTTTACTTGGAATGACGAGCCGAGGGCATGTAAGAGGCACCTTTAACGTGCCACAACGTCCTTTTTTGTGGTATTTTAGATACACCTTTGCTGCTGGTTGATGTTTTTTATTGACATGATTACGAAATGTAATCACAATAGCGGGCAAGGCTGTTTGCACGGCGTCCGTAACCCAAGACTGATCCGAGGCGGCAGCGTAGTCATTAACCAGTGCTGAAGAGAGGATACCCCATGCAATATTCAACTAAAACCCCGTTGTTCCTGTCCTTGCTGGCTTTTTTGATCTCTCCCGGCGCGGCGCTGGCCCAGGCGGGGATAGAGGAGATAGTGGTCACCGCCCAGAAACGTGAAGAATCCCTGTTGGATGTGCCGATTTCCATTACTGCGCTAACGGCGGAGACACTCGATAACGATAACATTCAGAGCCTTGCCGACATGAGCGCCATGGCGCCGGGGCTGGTGGTTGCCAGAAACGAGGGCTTTTCCAGAGCGGTAGCCATACGCGGTATCGGCTTTGAAGCCACCCAGAACGTCGATGCGTATCCCTCTGTGGCGTTTCATATCGACGGGGTGTTTATCGCCGACCCGAATGCCACTAACCTGGAGTTTATCGACGTGAACCGTATCGAGGTGTTACGCGGTCCGCAAGGTACCTTGTTCGGGCAAAACTCCACCGGCGGCGCCATTAACATCGTGAATAATATCCCGGAGCTGGGCGAGTTCAGTGGCAACGCTGATATTGCTTTCGGCAACTACGGTCTGGTGCAGCCGCGCGCCACGATCAACGTACCCCTGGGCGAGACACTGGCGGTGCGGGCTTCGGCCACCTACCTTAAACACAACGGGTTTGCCGAGATTGTCGGCGGCGCTGAAGACATCAACGGCAACGTCAATGACGGTTATGACCTGGATGAGGCGGATAATTTTCAATTCCAGGGCAAGTTGCTGTGGCAACCCACCGATAATTTTTCCGCCATTTTCGGCGCTACGGTATTTTCCATCAGCGATGTGGGCGACCGCGCCCAACGCCACGTGAACGACCCCAGCGGCGATATCCGGGACATCACCTCGGATGTTCCCGGTTACTATGACTCCGACAGTCAGGTTTACTCTCTCACCCTGGAGTTGGACGCAGGTGTTGCCACGGTGAAGTCCATTACTGGCTATGTTGAATTTGATCAGGCCAATTATCTTGACAACGACAAGGGCATTTACAGTAATGGCGCGCCCGGGTTTGCCGGTCTTGCCGCAGAGAGTGCCTCGGCGCGCGGCAGCGAGTCTTGGACACAGGAGATCAATGTTGTCTCCAATACTGAAGGCAAGGTGGACTGGGTGCTCGGTGGGTTCTATTTGAATAACGAGGGCACGACTTGGTTTGACTCAGTACGGGACTTGAATGGTAATGGTATGTATGAGGGAGCAGTTGGAAGCTGGAGAGGAGCGGAGCAAACGTCGGGCGATTGTGCGCTGTTTGTCCCCGAACGCGATTTTTGCACCAACATCGCTTCCAAGCGGGAATCCTGGTCGCTCTATGGACAGGTTACCGTGCACCTGATGGAGCGCCTGCGTTTTACCGGCGGCCTGCGTTATACGGAGGATGAGTTGACGTTACGCAGCGGTGGCTTCAGTGCCGAGCCACCGGCAGAACCTACCGCGAACCCGAAAGACGACGAGATCACCGGCAAGGCCGGGCTCGAATTTGACCTGAGTGATGACCTGATGGCTTACTTCTCATGGACGCGCGGCTTCAAACCGGCTACTGGCAACCTCACTGCGGGGGGCAATGATGATTTCTTGCAGTTGGCGTCCGCACCAGAAAAAGTAGATGCTTTTGAAGTCGGTGCTAAGGGCCAGTTTCTCGACAATCGGTTGAACCTGAGTATCGCTGCATTCTATTATGACTATAACGGGATGCAAATTCTTTCAACTGGTAACCAGCAGACATTTTCCGGGGGGGTCGGCAACCTAGATGAGTCAGAAGTAATGGGGCTGGAACTGGAGCTGCAGGCTCTGTTAACCGATGGCTTCTCGTTAGATGCTGGAGTTACCTTGTTGGATACGGAAATCAAAGGAGACCAACGGGTTCTGGATAATAATAAAAAATGGAGAGACTGTGCCGTTCCCGCTCTCTTGGCTGGTACGCCTTATTTCTTGCTCAATGATGGATTTGGCGACAAACCGATAGAGGAAGCCTTCGAGCAAAACCAGGAATTTAGAAGATGTGGCTCAGCGTTGGCCGAGAACATCAAAGGCAACCCACTACCCAAGGCGCCGGATTTCTCCGCTAACATCAGCCTGAATCATGCGCTCAGCACGAGCTTCGGTGAGATCAACTCCAGGCTGTCCTACATCCATCGCGACAGTTTCGCCTCACGCGTGTTTTCTACCAGCGATACCGACAGCCGGGGGCGTTCACTCGATAGCACCAAGGGTTACGATCTGCTCAATCTGAGCGTGTACTTTACGCCGGCTGAGTATGAAAACCTGACCGTGGGCCTGCTGGTGTTCAACCTGACCGATGAGGACGCCGTCAACTCACGTTGGAGCAACAACTTCGGCACCGCCCAGACCAGTGAGGAGTTCGTGCGGCCACGGCAGGTTATCGGACGTATTTCCTACGACTTCTGACGGATATTGTGAAACTTGAAGCCGGTGCTTTGGGCGCCGGCTTCACCGTTACTAAGAGGCTTTTTCAGGATTTTTCCGGGGGTGAATCATTCGCTTCTTTTTGAGCGATTGCATGGCTGGGGATCAGGATTTGCAACATCCCTTCGACTCGGTCCAGACGATTTCCCTGCTCGGTTTGAATTTTTGCTAAATTGTCGATCCTGTTATCGATTTGATTTTTTTGATACGCGTTTTGTCCGAACAGGATGACGCCAATAGAAATGATAGCAATGAGTTGGTTGTTCATTAAGGTTTTTTTCAGTCTTCCACATCCGATTATAAGCATTAATTGATGAGTTTAACAAACAAAACTGCTTTGGTCACCGGCGCCGCCCAGGGCATCGGCGCCGCCATCGCGCAGCGGCTTGCGCGTGATGGTGCTGCGGTTGCCGTCATTGACGTCAACAGGGAGCAAGCTGAAAGTGTCGCCGCAGCGTTGCGAGAGGCCGGCGCCCGCGCCGCCTCGGCCGTCATCGACGTAACCGACCGCTCCGGCGTTACTGAAAGCGTCGCTGCCATCGCCGCAGAACTGGGCCCGCCGGCGATACTGGTCAACAATGCCGGCATTTATAAAAGCACGCCATTGCTTGACACCGCTCCCGAGACCTGGAATTTATGCCTGGACGTGATGTTGAAAGGAACACTGCTGATGTCACAGGCGGTGGCGCCATACATGATCCGGGCCGGCTGGGGCCGAATCGTCAATTTAGGCTCAATGATGGGCAACGTAGCCTATGGTGAGGACCTTGCTTATTGCGCCGCAAAGTCGGGCATCGCGGCGATGACCCGGTCATTGGGTGCGGAACTGGCCAAACACAATATCTGTGTAAACACCATTTGCCCGGGCAACGTGCTGACCCCGATGCTGGAGCAGACCGGGCAGGCGATAGAACAGCGCGACGGACTCGCCGCGGGCTCCTGGCTGCAGAAAAGGAGTGAAGATATTCCCCTGGGCCGGCTGGGCCTGCCGGAAGACATCGCCAATGTCGTCAGCTTTTTTTGCAGCGCCGACGCAGACTATGTTACCGGCCAATCGTTACACGTAAACGGTGGTATCTACCAGTATTAGCTTTTTCCTTCAATGACAAATACATTGGCATTAAGGCTCAGCAAAATTTTACTGGTGCTATCGGCGGCGTTATTCGCGGCGCTCGTGGCCATGAATAACCTGCTGGATTATCAAATCAATTTTGCCGGCGTGAGCCACGTACTGCTGATGGATACGGTGTTTCCCGACAGTAATATCACCTGGCGGGCGGTGACAACCCCCTGGTTGCACCATCTGGCCTACTGGCTCATTATCGCCGCCGAACTTGCCATTGCAGTGCTGGGTTTTTGGGGCGCGGTTGAACTCTGGCAGGCGCGCCATGACGCGGCGGCGTTTAACATGCAAAAAACGAAGCCTATCGTGGCGCTGACCCTGGGTGTTCTGCTCTGGTTTACCGGTTTTGTCGTAATTGCCGGCGAATGGTTCTTAATGTGGCAATCGGAATCCTGGAATGCACAACAGACGGCGTTTTATTTTGCGGCTTCATTCCTGTTGATCTTAATCCTGCTGGCGCCGGAGGATCAGGACGAGTAGCCTCTCACCGGGCGCCCGGTTAGATTACACATCGGGTATCTGCTATCATCACCACT
>JAPORZ010000183.1 GCA_026709915.1 Gammaproteobacteria bacterium | reverse complement strand
GATCGCCGTCCTCGTCGTCATGGTGTTCGTCCTCATCATGGTCATGATCGCCGTCTTCGTCGTCATGGTGTTCGTCCTCATCATGGTCATGATCGCCGTCCTCGTCGTCATGGTGTTCGTCCTCATCATGGTCATGATCGCCGTCCTCGTCGTCGTGGTGCTCGTCCTCATCATGGTCATGATCGCCGTCCTCGTCGTCGTGATGCTCGTCCTCATCATGGTCATGATCGCCGTCCTCATCGTCATGGTGCTCGTCCTCATGGTCGTCGTGATCATCGTGGTCGTCATGGTCATCATGAGCATGGCCATGACCATGGTCGTGACCATGATGGTGGTGGTGATGCCCTGGGATCCCGTACTTGTTCTCATAGTGGCTTACGGAAAACCCGGCATACCCGCGGGCGCCGACCCAGGACAGGCCACCCGAGATGTTCTCCGTCTTGCGACTGCTGTTGGCCAGGGTGCCCCGACGTGAGTCCTCTGGTTCCAACTCCGCAAATCCCGGAATATTGTAATCATCCATGTTACGCGCCATCCCATCGATATGAAAGGCAAAATTGCCCACCCCGAAATTCAATCTACCAGCGCCGGTCATGCCGTCGGACACGGTTTCATATTCCAAGGCCACTTCGCCTTCCACATCGTCGGGTACGTAGTCAAGTATCCTGCCTTTGACAACGTTGATAATGCCGCCGCTGCCGCCGCTGCCGAACAGTAGTGTCGCAGGCCCGCGAAATATCTCCACCTGCTGCGACAGCAGCGCCTCCGTGGTCACCGAGTGGTCGGCGCTGAAACTGCCGGCATCCATGGTGCTGAGACCATCTTCCAGTATCAGCACCCGGTTACCGCTCTGCCCGCGAATGACAGGACGACCCACCCCCGTGCCGTAATCGCTGGAGGCAATGCCTGGCTCATTGGCAACTGTTTCACCGATGTTGCTGACACTGCGGGTTCGCAGCGCTGCTTTTGACAGCACCTGGACAGGCTGGACGACATGCTCATCGATTCCGGACAACGGGTGAGCAGTGACCCTGATCTCCTCAAGAGATGCGGCGCCGGCAGGCGCGGTCTTGTTGGTATGGGCATGGCCTGACGTTTCATCCGCCAGCGCCAGCGACCCATGAATGCCCGCGACTGCGAGCAACAGAACGGCAATTCGTAACATTTGGATACCTCTACATAAACAGATTCGGAATAACGTCGGGCGTTATTCAGACAAAAAACTTCAGGGCGGCTCTAAAAATGCCACGGAGGGCATTTTTAGAGGTTCCCATAAGATGAGTTATGTGAAGGTTATCGGGGGAGAACGGGCGTGGGTAGTGAAGCTGTCGGGTGAATGATACCTGCTCGCAACCACAACCTGAGGCGCAGCAGCATGAGCAAGTATGAGTGCACAGATATGACTCGCGGTCACCGCGTTGTCGTCAGACACGGACTGCGTCAGACATTGCTGGCAATGCTCATGGGGTTCCAGAACATCGTGTTCGAACTGGTGCGCAAGCGCCACTGCCTGCCCGAACAGGATCAGGGCAGAGAACAGCCAGGCCGATAGTTGTCTGTGAGCCGGGTACATATTCTTTCCAGTGTAATGCCGCAAGCGCGCCGGGTCAAGAAGAAGAACAATGCCCAGAAAAATAATGCCCGCAACGCGATGGCGCGACGGCGCGGATCATGCTGCCTCCTCATCCATACGCAGCGCCGGAAACGGGTTCGGGAGTGCAGCCCAGGCCTTGCTATCAGCGTCGGCGAGGCGTTTATCAAGCAGGCACGCGTCCAGGCGTGCGCGCAGCGCGGTCTCTGACAACTGCTGACCAATGAAAACGATCTGCTGCGTGCGATCGCCAAAGCGCGGATGCCAACCCGGCTGCTGGTCAGGGCGCTGCCCGTCGGGGTGCTCCCAATGTACGCGCGGGACCGCCGCCCACCATATACCGCTGGGGTTCACCTCGCTGACGCCGCCGGCTTGCGCCCACTCGTAGGCGATGCGATGGTCGGCGGCGACCCAGAAGAAGCCTTTGGAGCGCAGCACGCCGGTCCAGTTGGCGTCGTCGTGCAGGAACGCCCACAGCTTCTCGGCGTCGAACGGTTGCGGGGTCCGGTAGGTGAAGCTGGAGATGCCGTACTCCTCGGTCTCCGGCGTGTGCTCACCCTGCAGCTCACGCATCCAGCCGGCGGAGCTCGCCGCCTTGTCGTAGTCGAACAAGCCCGTATCGAGCACATATTCGAGCGGCACCTGGCCGCGCGTCGTGGTGAGGACTTGCGCGCCGGGGTTGAGCGCCTTGACGATGGCCTCCACCTCAAGCGCCTGATCTGTGCTCACCAGATCGAGCTTGTTCAGCACGATAACATCAGCAAACTCGATCTGGTCGATGAGCAGGTCGGTCACCGTGCGGTGATCGTCCTCGCCCAGCGACTCACCGCGCTCCTGCAGCGCCTCGGCGGCGTTGTAGTCGCGCAGGAAGCTGGCCGCGTCCACGACCGTGAGCATCGTGTCCAGGCGTGAAACCTGACCTAAGCTCACGCCGTTCTCATCTTCGAAGGTAAAGGTCTGTGCCACGGGAATGGGTTCGGAGATCCCCGTGGACTCGATGAGCAGGTAGTCGAAGCGTTGCTCCTGCGCCAACCGGGAAACCTCGGCGAGCAGGTCGTCCCGCAAGGTGCAACAGATGCAGCCGTTTGACATCTCAACCAGCTTTTCCTCAGTGCGCGAGAGTTCGGCGCCGCCGCGCTCGACCAGCGCCGCGTCGATATTGACCTCGCTCATATCGTTCACGATCACCGCCACGCGTCGGCCCTCCCGGTTATTGAGCACCTGATTGAGCAGCGTGGTCTTGCCGGCGCCGAGAAAGCCCGACAAGACGGTGACCGGCAGCCGTGATGGGCTGGCATTGGTTGCGTGGTTTAAGGACATTGAAGTTCTCCTCTGTTCATTTGTTCAAAGCTGCACTGACGCGGGTCAACGCGCGCTTTTTCCGGCGCAGATACTGCGCAGCAATCACTACGGCGGTCACAGAAAAAGCAAAAATAACACTGCACAGGGAAATCAGCAACAGGTCCCAGGCAGGCCGGTGACTGAGCAACACATTAAAGTCAAACGTGTGCAGCCCCTTGTAGAGCCAGCGCTGCAACCGCCCCCTGTCAGTAAGGCGATTGAGAATCGCGCCGGTGGCCGGATCGATATGAAACCAGGTGGCCTCCGGGTCAGCGAATTTGACCCGCAGCGCCGGCAACGGGCGGTAACGGTTGTGATGGGAATAGTAATAAAGGTCGTAACTGTGCAGTTGTTGCCGGGCCAGGATGCTGCTGCCAGGGATCAGCTTGCCGATATGGTCGTGAATTTTCTGCTGCAACGATGCCGTCGCACCCGGCGCCAGCCGCTGCTGAACGTCTTGTTTGGAGCCATGCAGGGAGACATGCGACTCGCCGCCAATCCAGTGCCAGACAATTTGCTTGACAGGAAAATGTGCGCCTTGCCGAAGCAGTTGGCGGATGGCCTCGGGCTGGGAGTACGCCGGCGCCGACCGTAACAGACCGTGCTGCTGCCGGTAACGCCGTTGCTGCTCAGCAAAACTGCTGTTGGCAGCGAATACATCCCAAGGCCCCACCGACATCAGGCCGCTGAACAGGAACGTCAACAGGAACACCAGCACCAGCAAGCCGAGAATATGGTGATACCTGGTCATGCCCCGATAGGGCGAGCAGGAACCGTCCGGGTACCGGCGTTTCAGGCGCAGGCGCATAACACCAATAATGGCGCCGGTAATGACTGCAACCAGGCCCACCAGCGCCAGACCGATAATGACATTCTCCCACAGGCTGCGGTGCTGGCGTAGCTGCACCGGGTAAATCCAGTGCAGGTTGGCGCCCAACCAGTTCCAGATGCGTTCGCTACGGCGGGTGTCGCGCACCACCTGGCCGGTCAATGCCGACACGTACAGCTCAGTGCCCATGCCGTCAGCGATCGACACCCGATGCAGTGGCCGGTAAGGATGCAAACCATCGGACACCGACCACTGGTCGATGTGCAGTTGCTGCAGGTATTGGCCGGTGACGGCAGCGGCGGGATGTTGTGTCTGATAGAAGTGCACGGCAGCCGCAACCGCAGCCGACGCCGGCAGTTGTTCGATGTTGGCGCCGCTATCGGCGTACATGCCCTGCCACGGCGCGCCTTGCGCCTTGAGCAGATAGACCGGCCGCCCGGCGCTGCCGGTCAGCAACAGTTGTTCAATATTGGCGCCGGCCATGGCCAGTAGCTGTTGCGGACCAATGTTAATGCGCTCAGCAGCCAACGGCTCCAAGCCGGCGTAGTATTCGTCTCTGGTCAGTTGCGGGAACCCCACGTACATCATCACCACGCCGCTGAGGCACCACATAGCCAGTAACAGGCAGATGGCAAGGCCCAGCCAGCGATGGCCGAAGTACAGCAGCCTTAAGGGTGTCATCATGGTCTTATCGTTGGTTATGCGGGTGGCAATGGGTCCACTGACGCACATCGTCGGTGAACCCATGCCTTGAACCCGTGCCTGTATTTAGAAGCGGTAGTCCGCCGTCAGGCTCAAGGTGCGGGGCTTGCCGACCAGCCAGGCGGTGGAGAAGCTGGCGGCCGAGGCATAGAGCTCGTCAAACACATTGTCGGCCTTGACGGTCAGGCTCAACCGGTCGCTAATGCTTATGCGGGCCGAGGCATCCACCACCGTATAGGATGGAATGGGAATGCTCGGATGAAAGCGCTCACCGACGTAGCGAGTATCCGCAATCAGTTGCAGCCGCGCCAGCGGCGCCCAGATCAGACCTAAGTTGGCAGTCTCTTCCGGTACGTAGTTGGGCGTGGCGCCGCTGTCCGTTTGCGCGTCCAGAATGCTGCCGTTGCCATACACTTGCAGCGCGTCACTGACCTGAAGATTAAAGCTCAGCTCGAGGCCTTGTGAGGTCTGTTCGGGAAAGGTGAGCACGTCATCCGGGTTAGCGGAGTCAGGATCGTCTTCGATCAAATCCTTTTTGGTGATGTCGAACAACGCCAGCGACCATTGCAGCCGCCCCTCGAACAACTGTTGCTTGACGCCGACCTCGATTTGCTCGCTCCTGATAAAGTCCGCATCGCGATTGCCGGGCACCGCCCTGATGAGACTGTCGTTCGGATGGGTGGCGCCGGTGCTGTACTGGGCATAGAACGCCGTGTGCTCAGCGATATCGTAAACCGCCCCGACCCTGCCTGTCACTGTGTCGGCGGCTTGCTCAAAGGGCGTGCGGCCGATCTGTCTGTAATCGGTGTCGGCGTCCTCATAACGCAGCGCCAGGACCAGCGCCAGCGCTTCGGTGAACCTGATTTGGCTCTCGGCAAACAGGGCATAGTGCGTTAACTCGGAAAAACCATCCGGCGCCAGTTCAAAGGCCGTTACGTCAGCGAAACGGCCCGGCACAAAGTTATGCGGATCGACCAGATCAAAATCGGTCCACCCATTGACGCCTTTGGGATTGCCCGGGCCAAAATTGGTGGGGCGGGCAAAGGCAATGTCATTCACCTCAAAACCGACCGAGGTGCGTAAACCCACGCCCACCAGGGTGTTGTCAAGCGCGAAGATGACGCGCCCGCCGTCGTGGTCCATTGCGTGGGCTCCGGTCCACGGAAATGAGCGCCGCACCAGCCCGGTGGCGCGGTCCAGTTCAGAAAAGTATGCATTGCGCCACAGACGGTCGGTTTCCAGGTGGTAGTACTCGGCCTGCATGGCGAGCGAGTCGGACAGCTGCCAGTCAGCCCTGACACGCAGCGCCTGGTCCTCATAACGGGATACGCCGTCACCGAATTCAAAATTTGCCTTGAGCAGCTCGCGGGCAAAATCGCCATCGACCACCGGAATGCCATAGTAACTCATTGCATCCTGGTCACCGTAGTCATAACGCAGACTCAGGCTGAAATCGTCGGTGGCCTGCCAGTTCAGAGCCACAGACAGCATATCTGTTTCACTGTCGCCATTGCGCACCCAGTTATCGGAGCGGTTGTGGCTGTAATCCAGGCGGTAAGCCAGATTATCGGTGACGCCGCCGGTGAGGCCGATGCCCACGAACGCGGTATCGTTCTCGCCAAAGGTAACCCTGAGGTCGCGGCCAGGCTCCTGTTGCGGTTTTTTGGGGATGACGTTGAGAGCGCCGCCAATGCCACCTTCGCCATACAGCACGGAGGATGGTCCTTTCAGTACTTCTATGCGCTCCACACCCCAGGTGTCAAACGGAAAGGTAATGGTGCCAAAGGCATTGAAGTAGCTGGTGCCGTCGAACAGCTTGGTGACTGCGCCCTGTCCCCGGAAGCCGCGTGCGGCGATGCTCTGACCACCATTGTCGGGAATGGCTTCGTTGGTGAAACCAGCGGTGCGGGTAACGGCTTCGAGCACGGTAAAGTCCAGACGCTCGCGGATGCTGTCACCGTTGATGATTGCCACCGTAGCCGGCGTTTCCATAACGCTCAAATTCAACCGACTGCCGGTTGAGCTGCGGGTGCTGATTTGTTGGCCATAGACGGGAATCTCTTCAATGACTTTGCCATCCACAGCCGCCTCCTCGGCTGGCGCGTCTGCTATTTCTTCAGCGCTGCTGCTAACAGCAAGGCTGAAACCGAATGCCGCTGCCAGGACTTGCGCGCGGCGCCACTTGGATAAGGAAAATTTCACTTAATTAGTCTCCATATTGATAATACTGCTAACCTCTGTAAATGCCATGCAGGGTACGACCCGCGCGTACAACACGCGGGAATCCGTTGCTGAAATTCACAAACAGAACCCGAATAACGCCAGGCGTTATTCGGACAAACAACTTTGCTGTTTTATGGGAACCATCTAAAAATGCCCTCCGTGGCATTTTTGAGGTGGCCTTATGCGGAAATTACCGGGGGAGAACGTGCGCGCGCAGTGAATGTGTCGTGTGATTGGTACCTGCTTGCAGCTGCGACCGAAGGCGCGGTAGCAGCAGCTATAAATGTGCCAGGAGGGGGCGCAGCAACCGCCTTGCCGTCAAATACGGACTGCGTCAGGCACTGTACGCAATCCTCATGGCATTCCAGAATATCATGCTCGAACTGGTGCGCAAGCGCCGCGACCTGCCCGAACAGGATCAAGGCAGACAGGCACCAGCCCAGCAGTGATTTGCGCTTCGTGAACATGCCACTATACATTATAGACGCCCTGTCAACCTTGAATGTGCGGCGCCCTGAGCATGAGGGTTTGGAGACGCCTTGCGTCTGGTTTCGGTTCGGTCAGGTCGGGCAATTTGTTCATCCTGTGCGCCAGACCGTCACGCCACCGCGGGCATCCAGCGCGGCCAGCGCCCGTCCGTCCGGGCGCCAGTACAGTTTCGCCCCTATGCCCGTCAGCAGCGCATCCCCTATGGCGCGGCCTTCTCCATCCCGTTGCAGCGACCACACAACCACCGCGCGGTCCCGTGCGGCGGAGGCCAGGCGCATTCCGCGCCGCGCGAAGGCGAGCGCGGTCACAGTTTGCAGGTGATAATCCAGAACGCCGGGGTGCGTGCCCTCGGGACCCTCTCCCGCGAAGCTCCAAACCGTCACTGCATTACCGCCGCCGGTAGCCAGCAGGGCGCCCGAGTCATCGAAGGCCAGGGCCGACGGTTTGCCGGGGTAGCCGGACATCATGGAGTCCTTCCCCGTGGAACGACGCCAGAAGTGTACCGAATTGTCCTGACTGCCGCAGGCCACAATATCCCCGTCCGGGCTCAGCGCCATCGACACCAGAGAGCCCTTCCACTCCAGTTTCTGGCGCAGCTCGCCGCTGGATACATCGAAGAACGCCACGCGCCCGTAGCAGGCCGTCGCCAGTTCTTCGGCGCCGCAGCAGGCCAGCGCGCTGACGGTACTGGGATGCGCGTCAGAACGCCAGACTTGTTCGCCATCGATGCCATACACGTACACCTGCCGGGAACAGGAGGCCGCCAGCCGTTGGCCGTCCGGCAGCCATGTCAGGTTCTCGACCCAACCGCTGCCGACATCGATAGCCTGTACTACCTGACCGACGGCGATGCTCCAGATGAGGACGCGTCCGTCCTGGCCAGCCGTAGCAAACGCAGTGCCGCTTGGGTGGAGCGCCAGCGCCAGCGCGCCGCCAGCGTGCGCCTGCTGCTGCGCCCAGGCGCTGGCGCCGGACTTGCCATCGAAGGCATAAACGCCACCGGCGGCGTCAGCGACTACCAACATCTCCCCGCGCAGCGTCCAGCCCCCGGCAATGGCGTAGTCACCGACCGCCGCCGACCAGCCCCGGCGCAGCACACCTCTGGGGCTGTCAACACTCAAATCAGACATGCCTCGAAACCCTGGCGCATGCCCTGTTCATCGAGGTTGCGGCCAATGAAGACCAGCTGGTTGCGCCGGGGCAAGTCTCCCCATGGACGCTCCGGCTGGCCGTCAAAAAGCATGTGCACCCCCTGGAAGACGAAGCGCCGCGACTCGCCCGCAAGGCTGATGAAGCCCTTCATGCGGAACAGGTCCACGCCGCGCTCACGCAACAGTTCGCCGAGCCAGGCATTGAGCTTGTCGGAATCGACATCGCCGTCGGCCTCGATCGAGATCGAACCCACCTCGTCGTCGTGCTCATGCTGCGCCACCCAGGTACGCTCGACCTCTGGTCCGATGGTTGTGCCATCCACGTCTGCCAGTTGCAGGTCGAACTCCTCGGCAGTGTGTTGGGCATAGAGACCCACCCGCACCTGCCTGTCAACCTCCAGCACGAATGACTTGCGCCCCGGGGAGTCAAGCTGCAGGTTCACGTGCTCAGCGGCAGGAATCATATCCCCCGGGTGCACGGGCTCTGCCGGTTCGGCATAGCGCCGCACACACCACTCGGCGCCCTCACGCAGGGCCGCGTCATCCGTGCCCTGGTCGGACGCAACGACCAGCGACATTGCCGGATCCGGCCCCTCAGCCAGGCTGAGCTGGTAGCGACCGGCGGCGAGCGCATAAACGCCGGTCCATTCAAACGGATACTCCGGCTCTAAGAAGGTGGGGCGCCGCTCAAGCGCCTGGTCCAGGTTGAACGCGCCCAGGTTGAGCACCGTATCGACCGGGATGTTGCCCCGTTCACTGCGCACGACCCGCGCCATGCGGTTCATGTCTCGCAGCCGCGCTTCGAGCCTGTCGAGCATCTCGCCATTCACAAGATCGGTCTTGTTGAGCACCAGCACATCGGCGAATGCAACCTGCTCAGTGCTTTCGTCGCTGCGACCCAGCTGCTGCTCGATATGGGCGGCATCGACCAGGGTGACGATCCCGTCAAGCGAGAACTCGGCGCGAATCTCGTCGTCCATGAAAAAGGTCTGGGCGACCGGGCCGGGGTCGGCGAGCCCGGTAGTTTCCACCAGCACGTAATCGAACTTGTCGCGGCGCTTCATCAGATTGCCAAGCACGCGGATCAGGTCGCCGCGCACCGTGCAGCAGATGCAGCCGTTCGACATCTCGAAGATCTCCTCGTCGGCATCGATGACGAGCGCCTGATCGATGCCGACCTCACCGTATTCATTTTCGATCACGGCGATACGCTTGCCGTGCTCCTCACTCAAAATCCGGTTGAGCAGGGTCGTTTTACCGGAGCCGAGAAAGCCGGTCAGGATGGTGACGGGTACGTTTTGCATCGTGTTCATCTGGTTCTCCTGGAGTAGTGGTGTAAGGACGATAATCCGAACGATATGTTGATCAACATGTTGTCTCGCCTGCTTCCGGCACGGCAAGTCCGGCGCGCACCAGCCACGGCTTCGATAGCCCCTGCACCGTAGGCCCATCGAAGAGCAGCCGCCGCTCTTGCAGCAAGACGACGCGCGTGGCCTGACGCGGCAGTGAATGCAGGTCATGCGTTGCCCAGATACAGGCGGCGCCGGTACGTTGAACGGCTTCCTCCACGAGCAGGCACAGCTCATGGGCGGCGACGGGGTCAAGTCCGGCGGTGGGTTCGTCGAGGAGGAGCAACGCCGGCTCCAGCACCAGCAGACTGGCAAGCGCGACCCGGCGCTGCTCCCCAAAGCTGAGCTGATAGCATGGTCGCTCTAACAACCGGTCGATGCGCAAGGCCAACGCCACCTCTCTGGCTCGACGGTGCGCCTCGACGGCGTCAACGCCACGACGCAGTAAACCCCAGGCAATGTCTTCGGCGACGGTGCTGGCAATGAAATGGCGCTCCGGGTTCTGGTCGAGAAACGCCACGCGTCCGTCGAGCCGGTCGCGCAGCGCCGCGTCGGGCGTCACGCGCTTGCCAAGGCGGTTCAGGGTTCCTTGCGCCGGCGCCTCAAGTCCTGCAAGCAGGCGCAACAAGCTCGACTTTCCGGCCCCGCTTGGTCCACATACGAGCAGCCATTGCGCGCAACCCAGGCGCAGTTCAAGTTGCTCCAGCACCAGCTGACCGGCGCGTTCGACATTGACGGCATCGAGGTGAACACACTCCTGGGCCTGCACGATTGCACACGAAGCGCTACGCAGCATGGCGTTTTCCTCGGCGCTTTCCAAGCGCGCAAAGGCCTGCAGTACACCTTCGCCAAGCAACGGCCCCCAACTGGTCAGCGGCAAGCGCCGTGACCCCAGACGCAGGCGCGCCGCGTCACGCCGCCGCAACCACTCACGCTGGGTGAGCACACCGTGCAAAAGCGCGTGGTCAAGGCTCGCCACGACGCCCTCGGGAATGTGCAGCCGCAGCAGCAGTCGTCGCACCGACGCCCAATCCACCTGGGTGCCGAGCCAGAGAACCCAGATAACGCCGCACAAGACCCGAGCGCTGGTGGCAACGATAACCTCCGCGTGGGCTGTCAGCGCAACCCCGGCCAGCAGCGCCAGGACCACGAGCGCCAGGGCCCACTCCAGGGCCGGCTCAACCCGGCGCTGCCCACGGACACGGGCGTGCACGAGCAGCAGCGCGCCGACCCCGGCGCCGAGCAAGGACAAGGTGGTACTGCGAGCGCCGGCATTGATGATCAGCACACTGCCGGTTAACGCAAAAGCCAGCGCAACAACCCATGGCGGTTGGCGGCGCTCGAAGAATAAGGAATGCTCAGCGTGGAAGTGCATCGCGCCGTCCTCCGAACAATCGTTCCCAACAACGCCCGGCGATGAAGCCCAGCCCGAACAGGATAAGGATCGATAGCGCCAGCCCGAGCTCCCCCTGACTGAGGTCAACGATGCTCTCCACAGGCGCGCGCCCCGCCTGCTGCGCGGCGGCGCCGAACACGGTTCCATCGATCCCTTCATAACTGCATCCCGACAGGCCGATTGCCAGTAATAGCGCCATAACCCCAGTGCTGCGTACCGGTATGGCGCGCAGGGTTTGCAGCGAGGCCGGCAGGAGCTCCGCACGACGCTTGGCCAGCAGCCGCACGATGCCGACGGAGGCAACGGCTTCAAGCATTGCCAAGGGCGTCTGCACCGGGGCAAACCCAAGCAACACTGCGCCAAACGTCGTCAGCGGCGCCATCGCGTCGGATAACGCCACCGCAAGCACTGCGGCGTCCGCCACATACACGCTCAGACCACCAGTGCCACAGGCAAAAGCAAGACCGAACACCCCGCCGGCGCCGAGCCGTCGGCACAAGGCCCACAGCCCAACGGTGGTCAGCGGCCCCAGCAGACCCAGCGTCAGCGTGTTGACACCGAGAGTCGTGAGCCCGCCGTGAGCGAAGAACACAGCTTGCAGCAACAGCACAAAAAAGGTTGGCCACACGATACGGCGCACACCGACGATCAGGGCCAGCGCCGGTGTCAGGCAGATATGACTGGTCGCGCCCACCACCGGAACCGGTAGCGGCATCAGGGTAGCGGCGAAGAGCAGGCTGGTAACACCCGCCATAATAACCGGAGACGACGGCATGTTGCGGCGCGCCTGTTGCTCGCCGCGCAGGCTCCAGAGCAACGCGGGCGCCGCCAGGGCGCTCCAGGCGATAGCCTGACCGAGCGGCAACACGCCCTCTGCCAGGTGCATCAGCGCCCTGCCTCTCGTTGTCTTCGCAGCGCCTGCCCAACCCTGCTAACGGGCATGGCCTGACGTTTCATCGGCCTGCGCCAACGACCCAAAAATACCCGCGCACGCGAGCGCGAGCGCCACAATGGCGATTCGTAACATTCGGATACCTCCACATGAACACAGCTGGAACAACGCCGGGCGTTGTTCCGGACGTTATTCGGACAAACAGGTAAAACGGGTTATGCGGAAATTAGCGGCGGCGAACGGGCGTGGGTGGTGGAGCTGTCGTGTGAATGATACCTGCTTACAGCTACAACCCGGGGGGCGGCGTTATCAGCAGGTATGAGTGTGCAAATTTGGGTCGCGGTAGCCGCGGGGCCATCAAATACGGACTGCGTCAGGCATTGCTGGCAATGCTCATCGGGTTCCGTAAGATCATGCTCGAACTGATGCGCAAGCGCGGCGGCCTGCCCGCACAGGATCAGGGCAGAGAACAGCCAGGCTGACAGAGATTGGCGTACCGAAGACATGGTTTATTTATCGGGATGCTGCGGACATAAACAGGACTCCTGACGCCGGCACAGGCGGTAATTCCAATAGTGACCAAGGGTAATGGTAACGGCGCCGATAACGGTCAGCGCCTTTTCCTGAAATTCGCTGATAACAGCCTCGCCCAAAAGTACTGCCGACAGCAAAAACAACAAGCCCACCAGACCCACGCCCAGCAATCGATAGCGCTTGTGCCGTTTACAACCCATGGTTAGCGCGTAGCTGCTGATGGGTATTACAGCCAACACCATCCACAGATGAAATGCCTCATCGTCGAACTGCAACGCCGCCAGACTGGGCAGCATCACCAGCACAACGGGAGTAGCCACGCAGTGCAGCGCGCACAACAGCGACAGGCTCATGGCCATTTTGTCCGTGAGCGCGCGCACACCTGTTGTAGTCGTTTTCACGTAAATCTTAACTCTCGCATTCAAAGTTTTACACGCAGCATGAAAGCCAGTATAACAGTACTGTCAAGCAAAACCTGTTTAGCCAGTACCAGTACCAGTACCAGTACCAGGCGCAAGCGCCGCCACGGCATGTACGGCAATGCCTTCGCGGTTGCCGATGAAGCCCATTTTCTCGTTGGTGGTGGCCTTGACGTTGAGCGCGTCCCGGCTCAGGCCCAGGTCGGCGGCCAGATTGTCGCGCATGGCGTCGATATGCGGCGCCATTTTGGGTTCCTCGGCAATGATGGTGATGTCTGCGTTCAGCACCTGATGGTTATTTTGCGCCAGCAACTCATGCACCTGCCGCAACAGGATGCGGCTGTCTACATTTTTGAAATCCTTGCTGGTATCGGGGAAGTGCTTGCCGATGTCGCCCAGCGCCGCCGCGCCCAGCAAGGCGTCGCACAGCGCATGGATGACCACATCGCCGTCGGAATGCGCCAGCAGCCCCTTGTCGTAAGGCACATTAACGCCGCCGAGTATCAGCGGCCGCCCTGCTATGAACCTGTGGGTATCGTAACCGTGGCCGATTCTCATGCCGATTCTCATAATGCTGTCCTCAAATAAAACTCCGCCAGCGCCAGGTCTTCCGGCGTTGACACCTTGATATTGTGCGCGCCGCCGGGCACCAGCAGCGGGTGGTAGCCGCGCTGTTCCAGCGCCTGGGCTTCGTCCGTAACCAGGAGTTTGTCGGCCAGGGCTGCGCTCAGCGCTTCCCGTAACAGGCCCAGCCGAAACATTTGCGGCGTGAGCGCGCGCCACAGGCGTTCGCGTGCCAGCGTGCTCTCAATAGCCCGCTCCGGGCCGGCCTGTTTTACCGTGTCGCGCAGCGGCAGGGCCAGGATGCCACCGACCTCATGCGCGCCAACCCCAGCCATGAGCGCGTCTATGTCGGCCAGCGTGACACAGGGCCGGGCTGCGTCGTGCACCAGTACCCAGTCATCCGCGGCGGCGTCTGCGGCCAAGCGGTTCAGACCGTTGAGCACCGAATGACAACGTTCCTTGCCACCGGCGGCCGTGACGATGCGCGGCTGGTCGGACCCTGCCAGGGTCGGCCAGCGGGCATCGTCCGCCGCCACCACCACGACCACACCCTGAATCCGCGGGTGCTCGCAGAACGGCAGCAGGCTGTGCTCAATAACGGGACGGCCCAGCAGTTCAAGATATTGCTTGGGTTTGCTGGCGCCCATGCGCCGGCCGACCCCGCCCGCAGGCATGACCGCCCAACAGTCCGGCGCCACGCTCACGGCGCGACAACCGGTCGCTCCCGCGACGACGCGGTCAGCAAATCGCGGTGCGACGGGTCACGAGTGGACAGGTCCCGGCCGGACAGGTCACGATCAGGCAGTTCCCGAACAGACAGATCCCGGCCGGACAGGTCGCGAGGTTCAATAATCTGGTAGAACACCTCGTCGGATTTGATCATGCCCATTTCACTGCGGGCGCGCTCCTCCACCGCTTCAAGACCATGTTGCAAGTCCACCACTTCAGCCGCCAGCGAGGCGTTTCTTTCCTTGAGTTGCTCATTCTCGGCGGCCAGCTCCTGCTTTGTCTGCTCTAATTTCTGCACGTCGATAAACCCACCGGCGCCGAACCACAGGCGATATTGCAGCAACGCCAGCAACACCAGCAGGATGCACACCGTGAGTTTCATGGCGCCTGTGGGACCGGCGCCTCCGACACCTTAGACACCGCGCCACGCAGGTGGTCGAATACCTCCCGGCCCGGAAAACGCGCCTGGTCACCCAGTTCTTTTTCTATATAGATCAGGCGGTTGTACTTGGCTACCCGGTCCGAGCGGGAAAGTGACCCGGTTTTTATCTGCCCCGCCGAGGTCGCCACTGCCAGGTCGGCAATGGTGGTATCTTCGGTCTCGCCGGAGCGGTGCGAGATGACCGTGGTATAACCGGCCCGGCGCGCCAGGTCGATGGCAGCCAAGGTTTCCGTCAGGGTGCCGATCTGGTTCACCTTGATGAGAATGGAGTTTGCCGCCCCGGCGTCTATCCCCTGTTGCAGGATAGTGGTGTTGGTGACGAATAAATCGTCCCCCACCAGCTGCACCCGGTCGCCGAAACGGGCGGTCATAGCCTGCCAGCCGTCCCAGTCGTCTTCGGCCATGCCGTCTTCCACGGAGATAATCGGGTAGCGCTCCAGCCAGGGCGCCAGATAATCAAGAAATTCGTCGGCGCGTAAGGACTTGTTCTCAGAAGCCAGCACGTACCTGCGGTCCTGGTAAAATTCCGAACTGGCGACATCCAGGCCCAGCAGAATATCTTTGCCGGGCACGTAGCCGGCGTCTTCGATGGCCTTGATAATGACCTCCAAAGCCTGCTCGTTGGATTTGAGATCCGGCGCAAACCCGCCTTCGTCCCCCACCGCCGTATTCAGCCCCCGCGCCGCCAACACCGCGCGCAAGGCATGGAAAATCTCCGCCCCGTAGCGCACCGCCTCAGCCAGACCGGGCGCGCCCACGGGCAGGATCATGAACTCCTGCAAGTCCACGCTGTTGTCGGCATGGGCGCCGCCGTTGATGATGTTCATCATCGGCACGGGCAGGGTAAACGGGCCGGCGCCGCCCAGGTAACGGTACAGCGGCAACCCCTGGTCGGCGGCCGCGGCATGAGCGACAGCCATGGACACCGCCAGCAACGCATTAGCGCCTAACCGACTTTTGTTCTGCGTGCCGTCAAGCGCCAGCATGGCCTGATCGATGGCGGCCTGCTCACAGACCTCCATGCCGCGCAGCTGCGGCGCTAAGAGGGTGTCTATATTGCTGACGGCCTGCAACACGCCTTTGCCACGATAGCGGCTGGCGTCGTTATCCCTTAATTCCAACGCCTCTCTGGCGCCGGTGGAGGCGCCCGATGGCGTCATGGCGCGGCCGCTGTTGCCTGCAGCCGTAGCCACCTCCGCCAGGATGGTGGGGTTGCCTCTGGAATCCAGTATCTCAGTGGCTGTTATGTGCGTTATTTCTGACATCAGAATACTCCCGATTTCACCCGTTGATCCAAATCAAGCAAGGTTTCCAGTAATGCTGCCACCTCGTGCAACGGCACCGAGTTGGCGCCGTCGCTCAGCGCCCGCTCCGGGTCGGGGTGGGTTTCCATGAACAGCCCGGACACGCCGACCGCCACCGCGGCCCGGGCCAGCGCCGGCACAAACTCGCGCTGCCCACCGGAGTGCCGGCCGGCCGCGCCCGGCAGTTGCACCGAATGGGTGGCGTCGAACACTACCGGACAGCCGGTCTCGCGCAGCACTACCAGTGCGCGCATGTCGGATACCAGATAATTATAGCCGAAACTGGCCCCGCGCTCGCACACCAGCAGTTTATCGTTGCCCGCGCCCCGGGCCTTGTCCACAACCTGGCGCATGTCCCAGGGCGCCAGGAACTGGCCTTTTTTGAGATTCACCGGCAGGCCGCAGGCGGCCACCCGGCGAATAAAATTGGTCTGCCGGCACAGGAAAGCTGGCGTTTGCAGCACGTCAACGACTGCCGCCACCTCATTAAGCGGCGTATCCTCATGCACATCGGTCAATACCGGCACGCCAACCTCGCGCTTCACCTGCTCCAGGATGCGTAGCCCCTGTTCCAGTCCAGGGCCGCGATAGCTGTCCCCGGCGCTGCGGTTGGCCTTGTCGAAAGAGGATTTGTAAATGAACGACAAGGCCAGCGCCGCGCTGATTTCCTTGAGCGCCGCAGCGCTATCCAGGGCCAGTTGCTCACTTTCGATCACGCACGGGCCGGCGATAAGGAATAATGGGTGTTCCAGACCAACCTCGAAGCCGCACAGGTTCATGGTCAGGACTCCTTGCGGCCGGGACTCTTGCCATTTGCTTCTGACATGTTCAAGGCGGCCCTGATAAAGCCGCTGAACAACGGATGCCCGCCCCTGGGGGTAGAGTTGAATTCCGGGTGGAACTGGCAGCCGACAAACCAGGGGTGGTCGCACAACTCCACGATCTCCACCAGTTTATCATCCAGGGAAATGCCGGCGACCCGCAGGCCGTGCTGTTCCAGCCGCGCCCGGTAGTTGTTGTTGAACTCGTAGCGGTGTCGATGCCGTTCCCGGATCGTCTGCGCCTGATACAGGCGCCGCACCAGGGTGTCATCCAGCAAGCGGCACTCTTGCGCGCCCAGGCGCATGGTGCCGCCCAGGTCGGAATGCTCATCGCGCAATTCCGTGGCGCCGTCGGCATTCAGCCATTCCGTGATCAGGCCAATCACCGGCTGGGGCGTGTCCGGCGCGAACTCGGTGCTGTTGGCGCCCTGCATAGCGGCCACATGCCGGGCGAACTCGATGACGGCCACCTGCATACCTAAGCAGATACCCAGGTACGGGACCTGATTCTCGCGGGCGTATTGTGCGGTGGCGACCTTGCCTTCGATACCCCGGTTACCGAAACCGCCGGGCACGATGATTCCATCCATACCGCGCAGACACCCGGCGCCTGCCTGTTCCAGTTCCTCAGAGTCCACGTAATGGATGTCGATGGTCGTGCGGGTATGGATACCGGCGTGGATCAAGGCTTCTGTCAGCGACTTGTAGGAATCCGTCAGACCTGTGTATTTGCCGACCATGGCGATATTGACCTTGCCTTGCGGATGTTCCATGGCGTCGATGACGCGGTCCCATTCTGACAGGTCGGCCTGGCGCGCATCCACATCCAGCTTGTCCACCACGATATCGTCCAAGCCCTGCTCGTGAAACAGGCGCGGCACCCGGAACAGGTTATCCACATCCATCGCGGAGATGATGGCGCCCTCATCGACGTTGGTAAACAAGGCAATTTTGCGGCGTTCGTTGTCGGGCAGAGCGCGGTCGGAACGGCACAGCAATACGTCCGGCTGGATACCGATAGAACGCAGCTCCTTGACCGAATGCTGGGTCGGCTTGGTCTTGATCTCGCCCACAGTTTCGATATACGGCACCAGGGTCAGGTGCATAAACAGGCAGCGGCGCGCGCCCAGTTCCATGCGCAGCTGCCGGATCGCCTCTAAAAACGGCTGGGATTCGATGTCCCCCACAGTGCCGCCGATCTCGACGATGGCCAGGTCCGCGTCCCCGGCCCCGGCCAGGATACAGGCCTTGATCTCGTCGGTGACATGGGGAATGACCTGCACCGTGCCGCCCAGGTAATCGCCGCGGCGTTCCTTCTGGATCACGTTCTGGTAGATCCTGCCGGTGGTGAAATTATTGTGCCGCGTCATGCGGGTATGCACAAAGCGCTCGTAATGGCCCAGGTCCAGGTCGGTCTCGGCGCCGTCCTCAGTCACATAGACCTCGCCGTGCTGGAACGGACTCATGGTGCCGGGGTCCACGTTAAGATACGGGTCCAGTTTCAACAGGGTCACGTTCAGCCCGCGTGATTCCAAAATGGCGCCCAGAGACGCCGACGCGATCCCCTTTCCCAGGGAAGACACCACGCCGCCGGTAACGAAGACAAAGCTGGTCATGGCCCCAGTCCCCGGGAAAAAAGTGTGAAAGCGGCAACCGGCTTGGACAAACCGGACCAGACTACATGCGGGTGGCGATGATCGTGCATAGACTGGAAGGACATGCTAGCATACAGGGCCGGCAGATGAAACCCGTAATCCGACCAATTCCATCTGACTCATTCAAGGCTATACTCTCCCGCCCCTTCGGGGTAAGATCATGACTTTAATTCCCGACCGGCTGAACAGGTCATCAGTTTGCAAGAGTATCAGGAACCAAATA